>NZ_MJEH01000027.1 GCF_001742425.1 Bacillus solimangrovi | reverse complement strand
TATCAACAACTACACAACATGAATGCTCAAGGCATTATCGCTTATAACCCTCGCAACGAACAAGAAGTTGAAGGATTTGGCGGGAATTTCGCTCCAACCTGTGTTCGTGAACATTCTTATCAATATGATAGTTATGATTCGGCTTATCATACATTGAAATACACACGACCAAAAGAGTGTAAGGAATGTCCACTTGCAAATGACACACTGTGTCAGAAAGTCTATAAGATAAAACGTACAGTTAATATACGAAAATATGCAGAGCCTGCCAGAGGTTCTCAAAAGTGGAAGACTCTTTATAAACACCGAACATCTGTAGAGCGTGTGAATGCTTATCTCAAAGAATATTTTCAACTAAACAATGTACGTCATCGAAGTGGAAAAGTTGCAAAGGTACATTTTGACTTAGTCACGCTTATTTATAATGGAACAAAACTAGCAATTGATCGTATGAACCGTAAGGTGCTACAAAATTCAATAGCTATATAAACTTAAAAAACATCAAAAATGAAATTCTGCATTTTTAACCTTAATTAGAACGATGCATTATGAAATTGATTCAATTTAAGAAATTTTTAAGAAATAAATTGTATAGTTAAGATCGTTATTTCAGTCCATAACAATTAATGTTATGTTCAAAGGAAAGGAGAGTTTATATTTACAATCAGACGAGAGTAAAAGCGATAACTTAATTAATTTTCAAAGGCGTCGCAATATGTAGCGTGTGTTTTGAAATACATGTGTTCGACTAGATCAAGCAAAAGTCGTTAAAATATATTGAGATCGATACCGTTTAATCGTCGTGACAACTGAGAAATACTGATTGAATTCAGGTTGATTTCTTTTTGCAGTTGATCATCATAAAGATAGTCGCTTAGCGAATGTAAACTATTAACGTCTTGTAACTGTGCAATGAGTAGTAATTTTATGAATGACTTTGTCGTTAACTTCTTCGTATAGTAGTCTAATTCCAAAATTTACTTAACTAATTTTAGAACATACTTAGTTCTCCCCTTTCATACATTTACAGAAAACCACGATAACAACTTAATAATAGTGATAACATCATGTATTAAGATGCAGTAATGAAGGCAAAGTCCCTTGTCCTTACAGAAAAACTCTAAAACTTTGATTAATAATAAATAGGAGGGAGAGTCGTATTGTTGTCACATTATTTTTTTCTCACTTTCCTAATTTTGTTATCAGGTTATTATGATGAAGAATTAATAATTGGTCAACATGAAATTGAAGTTATTAAAAAAATAGTTAGTGAACAAGATTATCGAAATAAAGCTTTGGAGTTAAGAACAGGGAACAATCGATGGAAGTTCATATGGGGTGATGAATTTCAAGATCAGCGTTCCTTACAAAATTGGAATTTACAGGATTGGGCAGCTTATAAAAATGAAGAATGGCAGTATTATACTCCAGATAATGTAATCATTAAAGATGGATTCTTAATTATTGAAAGTAAAAAAGAACGATTTAAAGGTAGAAAATATACTTCTGGTGCAATAACTTCTCAAGGGAAATTTGAATTTACGTACGGAAAAATTGATATAAGAGCAAAACTACCAAGAGGAAAAGGGGTTTTCCCTGCTTTCTGGCTTGTAAATTCAAATGAAGATAGCTGGCTTCCTGAAATTGATATAATGGAAAATTTAGGTCATGCTCCTAATGAGCTATACTTTGTTGTGCACTGGAAAAACTCAGACGGTCATAAGATGAGGGATTACTTTCATTACAGAACTGAAGATATAGATTTTTCTAAAGGCTTTCATAAATACAGTCTTGTATGGGAAGAGGAAAAAATAAAGTGGTATATTGACGAACAACCAGTTTTTGAAACAGATAAGTTTTCGCCTAATAAGCCACTATTTTTGTATTTTAATACAGCAATTGGTGGAATATGGCCAGGTGGACCAGATCCAGATGACGATTATCCAAAAGAAATGTTAATTGATTATGTAAGAGTTTATCAATATAAAAGGGGTGGAGATTAATGGTGTTTCTTTACATTTCTTTTGCGATTTTCACTGCTTTTGTTATATTTCAAACTATTTATATAATGATTCCACTATTCAAAAACGAAAAAAGGAAACGAAGCAAAATTTCTAAGCAATATAGTTTTTCTGTCATTGTTCCAGCATTTAATGAAAAAAAAGTAATACAACATTGTATATCTGGTTTTTGTACACAGAATTACGCTAACGCAGAACTTATCTTAGTAAATGATGGATCAACAGACGATACGATGATTCTTTTAAGAGATGAATTAGATTTAAAGATAATTGAGCGTAAGTTAGATTCAAGGCTAAAATATCAGCAAATAAGAACTATTTACCAGTCTAAAATAAATTCAAGCATTTATGTAGTAGATAAATTAAATGGAGGGAAGGCAGATGCATTGAATGCTGGTATAGCATTAAGCACTCAGGAAATTATAATAACTTTAGATGCAGATTGTTATTTGGATCAGAATTCTATAAACGAGATGAATCACAAATTTCAAGAGGAGAATGTGCTCGCTTGTGGTGGAACTGTGCTTATTGCACAAGCATTTGAAGGACATATTCAAAACCTTAGGCCGACATTTAAAATAAAAGGTGTAATTAAATATCAATTCCTTCAATATTTAACAGCTTTCTACCTGCATAAAAGGGCACAAGAAACATTAGAAGCTATTACAGTAATATCAGGAGCTTTTGGGGCATTTAGAAGAGAAACGCTTTTTAATATTCAAGGTTTTAGAAGAACAATTGGTGAAGATATGGATATCACACTTAAGCTTCATAAGTGGATAAAAGAAAATAATGAAAAGTGGAGGATTGCATTTGTACCTACAGCTTCATGTTATACAGAGTGTCCAGATACTTTAAAAGATATGTTTAAACAAAGGGTTCGTTGGCAAAAAGCTTTTATCGAATGTTTAATTCATTATCGTAAATGTTATTTTAATAAATTCTCAATAAGGTTCTCACTCTTTTTTCTAGTTGATCAATTCATTATTGGGACAATGAATGCGTTCCCTGTAGTTGCTACTCCTATTTTATTACTCTTTAATACTAGTCACGTAGTTTTATTATTGTTGCTGGGTATTGGAGCTACTTTCTTGTTTATTTATCAATCTATTACGACTATTTATGTAAGTTCTCTTCATGGGGTAAAATTCTCAATGATTGATACGTTTAGAATTTTCTTTTTCCTACCAATAGAAATCTTCTTTTTTCGTATGATTAATCTCTCTTTTGTAATATATGGAACAATGTCATATTTCTATAAACCCCAATCATGGGATAAGTTCG
Organism: Bacillus solimangrovi; assembly: GCF_001742425.1. Taxonomy (GTDB): domain Bacteria; phylum Bacillota; class Bacilli; order Bacillales; family Bacillaceae_N; genus Bacillus_AV; species Bacillus_AV solimangrovi. The sequence goes on along the minus strand of NZ_MJEH01000027.1, from coordinate 36,528 downwards.
AACGTTCAGGAAATATAAGCTGGAAAGGAGAGAAAAAGTATGAATAAGAAAATCATGAAATTTTTCGTAGCTTTCGGTTTTTTTGTTTTATTATTTATACTTGCTTTTTCATTTCGATATGTCATTGAAAAATATGATATCTTAGTAAAAGAACATAATGGGATTTTTCCTAAACATCAATCATTCTCTTTAAATAGTTGTGAAAGAGGGTCAGAAAGATCAGTCAGAAATCTCATATTAGATGGATCACAAACTGAAACTATTCCTATTTTACTGTATCACAGAATTATAGATGAAGAAGATATAGATAAACGTCATTATATTAACGGGAAAATTAACCCAATGGTGGTGAAGACAAAAGATTTTAAAGAGCAAATGTTATTTCTGAAAAATAATGGTTATCAGACTCTTTCAATGTCGGAATTATATGCATTCTTAAATCAAGAGATAAAGATTCCTGAAAAAACTGTTGTATTAACTTTTGATGATGGTTATAAAGATAATATAATTGAGGCATATCCTATATTAAAAGAGTATGGTTTTAGAGCCACTGTTTTTGTAATTACTGGAGCAGTAACAAATAGAACGTATCCTTTTACGCCTAAGTATGTTCAGTATGCAAGTTTAAAAGAATTGAAACAAAGCTGTGATGTATTTGAGTATCAAAGTCACACATATAATTTTCATAAGAAAGATCACAATGAGAGAGATGATAAGCCATATCTAGTTACAAAAACTATTGAAAATGTAATGGAAGATATTAAAATAAGTGTTTTTCAATTAGATGGTGAAAACCTTAGTTTTGCATACCCTTACGGAGAGTACACAACAAAATCTATAGATGTATTAAAAAAACTAGGATTTAAAATGGCATTTACTACAGAGGAAAGAGTCGCTAGTTCGAAAGATCATTTGTATGAAATCCCCCGATTTTCTATTTTTTCATCAACTACATTCACTGAATTCAAAACATATGTTCAAAAATGAACAGAAATAAAATATATTTTACAGTTAGAAGTATTATTTCAAATTATCTTAAGAACTTTTGTTTTAACGTTTGCTGTTATTCAAAAATTTTTAGAAGGTTTACAATAGTGTGCGTAAGACAGAGTAGTTCAGTTTTGATTACATGCAGTATCATTAAAATGACTTAATGACATATTGATAAAATAGAATTCTAATCAAGATGAATTTCCTTCAGCGGTTTAAATGATTAGTTGCTCAACTATACTATCATGTATGCACAATATCAAAAGAGTAGAACAACAATCTTTTTAATTAGTAAAGTTAAAATGAAAACCTTTGGTTCCATAATTCTCGAAATCCATTAAAAGCACATAGAAAATTTAGATATAAGTCCTATTTATTGAAAGAAGTGCACAACTTTGCAACAAACGCAGAGTCCTGTGCTTTTTTATTGAAAAATCCAAGTGTTTTTGAAAATTGATGATTCAAAATATTTTATTTGAGGTTTTAGTATGCATTCAAATTTATTAGACTTGAGTAAATTTGAGATGTGTGTTGAATTTTTATTGAGAATTACGTAAGAGATAGTGATAATGAAATTAAGGAACAAATTCAATCTTTCCATCCACTCGTATTTGACTTGTTGCCATTAACATTAGAAGAAATCTTTATTTATGAAATGGGGGATATCGGTTATGAAGTCGAAAAAATCCTTATTTAACGTAGGGATTGTGAAACAAGATTTGAGACAACATGGCTGGGTAAGTGTCCTCTACTTATTGGGTCTTTTATTTGCTTTACCATTACAAATGCTCATGATCAATGAGGATTCATTCCGAAGTACATATGATAATTTAGAAACTTATTTTGATATCGGAGTGACAATTCAAATTATTTTTATTTATACTTTGTCGATTTTAGCTGGGATATTTCTCTTCCGGTATTTACAGACGAAGGATTTGGAAGTACGTTAACAAGGCAATATACGATTCCAGTAAGAGAGTTTGAAAATAAATTTAAGCCAATTATTGAATCAGAGATTTATAAAAAATCTCATTTTAATTTTGGGTTCTTCGAAAAAGAAATTAAAAATGTACGTTTTTATAGTAATTTTTAGAACTTACGAAGCTTATGGCTAATGATGTCGAGTCGATGGAAATTGTACAGGTTTATCAAAGTGATATGGAATATCGTGCAACCGATGCTGTTTTTGAACAGAATAAAGAGAAAAGTAAAGTTGTTAAAATTACTGAACTTGCTCAGATAGATGAAATACTTATGAATACAAGCCGATATGGATATGGAAAATATGTCATCAAAATTAAACTAGTTAATGGCACGATTTATTTCGAACAATTGGATGAGAATCATGTGCCAGATTTTATAAATAAAGCATTTGAATAAAAGGAATAGGTGTATTGAAAGTGTATATAACACTTTCAATACACCTTCTTTTTAAAGGACAATTCTATCTTAGTTAATTTACTACACTTTATTAAAGGAGAAAAACGTCGCATATAAATTATTGGGAGTTTTTTTGAATAAAATGGTTATTTCATTATTTGGATGTTATAATCATTCTTAGTTATAAAAATAGAGAGATAATAAAAGATTGAGGAGGTTTCATCAATGTGGTCTAAACGCATTGTAACAATATTTGTTATGATCATTTGTCTACTACAAGTTACAGTTATACCGGTTTCAGCAGCAAATTATAATGGACAAAATATAAAAGAAGTGAAAGATATTCAAATTGTTGTTGATGGTGAAAAGCTTTCGTTAGACGGGGTATATCCAATATTACAAAATAAACGTACACTTATTCCATTAAGGACTGTGTTTGAGTCTATGGGAGCAGTTGTAGATTGGAATGAAGAAGAAAAGAGCGTGTTCGCTGTTAGAGCAGGACAAGCTATACAATTAAAGATTAATGAAACAGAAGCAATGGTTGGGGATGAAGTTATTTCATTAGATGTACCTGCTACTCTATATAACGGACGTACATATATTCCGTTACGTTTCGTAGGTGAAGCATATGGTGGAATTGTTGATTGGAATGACCAGTCACGTTTAATTACGATTAGTTTACCTGAAGATCAAGTTCATGAATTAATCGATTCAACTTTTATGTTAAATGATAAACCTTTAGATTCTGAAATAATTCCAATTTATAAAAATGGGCGGAATTATGTTTCAGTAGAAGCGATATTAGATGGTTTACACAATGATATTTATTGGACAAGAGAAGGAAATCAGATTAATGTTCAGTTGGATGGAGCAACAATGACGTTGTTTGTAGGTGAAACGTATGCTTTTGTTAATGGTGAGCGAATTCAAACGACAGAATTTCCAATTGAATACAAAGGAGAAGTTCTCGCACCTGTTCGCTTTATTGTTGAAGCATTCGGTGGAATTGCTCATTACATCATTGAAAACAAGACAACATATATCTATATAAATCGACCTAAGTTTAAGACGAGCTTTTTAACAGAGGAAGATAGACAAATTGTAACTCCAATTGACGTTCCAGGAGTTAGTTTAGTTGGAAATAGACGTTTGATGGTGAGTGATAATCCTGAAATATTAGATAAACAGACAATTACCGAAAATAGTACAGTATTATGGCACGATGAAGTTAAATCCGATGAAAGCTCAGTTGAACATAGGGTATTTGGTTGGCATATTAACAATCTAGATGACAAAGTTAAAATTGGAATTACGATAGAGAATCTCTCTCAAACAAATAATATTGAGATTAAAGGTTTAGAAGGAGTTAATCGATCAAGCTCAAATGGTTGGGCGAATTATGATGTTGGATTACCTATTGCTGAGACGGTTCTTACTGATAAATTAACTCAGGTTAAGTTGGATAAAACGATTGTTAACCAAGGTGAAATAGTTGTTATGCAAGAATTTACTGTAAATAAAGATTATTTGCTTGGATTTCTAGATGATTTTACAGTAGAGAGAAATAGTGGTGATGGACCGCTTCATTATAAAGTGAGAACTGTAATAACTCAAGACAATACGTCTCTTAGTGAAATTATAGGGAAACCAACAAAGTTAGATCTTGAACGCCCTCATCCCCGTGGTACTTGGCAAGGTGTAGAACTCGAAGCTAAGTTACCTACTTATCAAGTTGATAATGAACCAGTTGCTTATAGCTTTTCGAATGGACAAACAGATAACGTGTATTCAGAGACAACATCCTTTATGAAGGAGGATGGCGTTATTAAGAATACCGGTCATTATGGAGCGGTTTATAAAGTTATAATTCCGATTACAAATCCTACGGGTGAAGAGAAAACAGTTCGGATTTCTATGGGGGGACGCGGTGGATTATATAATGGTGCTGTGAAAACGAGCGAAGGTGTATTTATTTCACCGATCTTAGAGCCAATGGTAGATACGGTAAAGGTGATTGATTATGAAATAAACGGAACCGAGGATGTTATTGAATTAGAAGTTATGCATGCTGGTGGCGCTGCACTAGCTATGGCTCTTGAAATCTCAACCGTTGAGTAATAATGCCAAAAAACAAACGTAGGGGTTGTCCTAATCCCTACGTTTTTCCAATTGAAAACCCTTCGAACAAACGACCTCCATAAGGTTCAAGAACGTTTTCCGTCAGTTGAATTAACTTATCTTTTTCATCTGTCTTATAAAAAGCATCGAATGCTTTTACAAAATCTATTGCACGTTGTTCGTCATAATGAACTAATGAACGAAATAACCATTTAGATGAGCCGAGCCACTTTCGATTTGTTCGTAAAATAAATTCACTTACTAAATCAGCTAATTTATTGGCAATAAAAATTGATTCCTCCCTATTTTTGATCCTATCAAATCATCTAATACATCAGATATAAAATAACGTTTTATATTTATCGTATCTATTGACCATTCTTTTGGACCTGCGTCCAATAGGTTTTTGGCTTCTGCTTTTATAACTTTCAAAACGCCAGAATTCTTAATAATTATTCCTTCGTTTACCATCCTTGGCATACAAGGTCTAGCCTCTTCAACATCTTTTTTAAAATAGTACTTATAGGAAGTTAAGTTATGTGCAAAAAGTTCAATCTTCCACTCAAACTGGATTAGTGATTCTCGGTATGAAGATTTTAAATCTTTATCAAAAATAACAATATCTAAATCAGACGTTTCAGTCGCTTCTCCACGAACTACACTTCCAGCAAGAATGGCTGCCTGACAGGTTGGGAAATTTATTTTAATAAATTGTTGAGCTACTTCAAATGGTTGTAATCTTGTAGAATTCGTCATATAAACCTCCTTAATTTAATAGTGGAATTCAGTTTTTAATATACTCATTCTCATTCGATCGACAAATAGACCATTGCGCAATCGATCTTGTCTTAATGTTCCTTCCTCAACATAACCAATTTTTTGGTAAGATTTAATCGCTTTATTATTGTCTATATCTACACGTAACCAAATTTTGTTCAATGCCATCTCATTAAATCCAAATAGTCCAGTCATGTTATTTATACCTCCTATGTTTATTGTTTAGTTTTTTCGAAATATAAGTGGTAATGGTTTTCACATCCACGATTGAAAGCCGAAGAACATCTAGGACATGTAGATTTGCTGTTCAGATATTCATCTACGGTAAGTTCTGACTTGCATACGCCACATAATATCGCTTCTTCGTTAAACTTACTTTCTGGAATGACCTGATGATTGTGATCCGCACATTCGTCATGGCACTTTATGCATGGATAATACGTATCACAACAATAAAATTTGATCGCGATAATATCTTCCTTTGTATGATAATGTTTGCAACGTGTCTCATCGTCGATTATTAGCCCTTTTACTTTCATAATTTCACCTTCGATTCATGTATGGTTTGAAAAAATATATAAGAGCGTGTTCAAAAATGACGGAGAAGAACAAGGCGGTTATGGGTGAGCACCGGAGTGTACGTTTGTAGGGTACATGAGGAGCTGAAAAGCAAGTCAACGCAGTTATTCGACAGTCATTTTCCCCAGACTTTTTGAACATCCTCTATAAGGTAGCAAACTTTAATTAAACTATTGTATCATGATAATGTAGGAATATATTAGAAAAAGTAATTTTTAACTCATAGTTACTTATTAACATCATTTTGTTGCAAGTGAGGTGATAGCATGACATCCTTTACGGTTGGCATGGCTGGTCATATTGATCATGGGAAAACGACATTGACAAAAGCATTAACGAATATAAATACTGATCGATTAAAAGAAGAACGAGAGCGAAATATTTCGATAGAACCAGGTTTTGCTCCGCTCCTATTGGATGAAGAACATTCAGTATCAATTATTGATGTACCAGGACATGAGCGGTTTATAAGACAAATGATCGCTGGTGTAGCGGGAATAGATGCAGTTATTATCGTCATTGCTGCTGATGAAGGGATTATGCCACAGACGAAAGAACATTTGGCGATTTTGAATTTCTTAGGGGTACATAAAGGCATTATTGCAATAACGAAGGTTGACAGAGTTGATAATGATTTTAGGGAGCTTGTAATAGAAGAAGTACGTGATGAGCTTCAAGGTACGCAATTTGAAGACATGGAAATGGTTTCTGTAGATAGTTTAACTCATAAAGGAATAGATATATTGAAAGAGAAGTTATTGATGTTGCTTGAAAATGTTGAAGCTCGCAATCGAGTTGGTTCGTTTCGTTTACCAATTGATCAAGTTTTTACAATAAAAGGTCAAGGTACGATTGTGAGGGGAACGGTATTTGAAGGCGAGGTACATCAAGGTGCTTCATTAACTATCTTGCCAGATGAAAAAGTAGTACAAGCGAGGCAAATTCAAGTTCATAATGAAACCGTGCAAACTGCGAAGGCAGGTCAGCGTGTAGCAATTAATGTAAGCCAGATATCAAAAGATGAATTGAAGAGAGGCGATGTATTAGTATCTTCTCATCACTTTATCGTAACAAAGACTATCGATGTAGCATTACAATTTGCTCATCAATTATTACATCCGATTAAACAGCGAATGCCAGTAAATCTGCATGTCGGTACGTCAGAAGTCACGGGTAAAATTATTTTTTTTGACCGCAATAAAATTGAACAATGTGATGAAGAGGTCGTTTGTCAGTTAAGGCTTGATGAAGATGTGGTTGTCAGACGTGGCGATCGATTTATTTTAAGGAGGCCAACACCAGTTGAAACAATTGCTGGCGGATGGGTAATAAATCCGAAAGGTGAACGGTACCGCTTTGGAGAAGAAACGATTATGAATTTATTGAAGAAGAAGCAAGGCACACCGAAACAACGAGTATATGATGTATTAACAGAAGATAAGTGCTGTTCGTTTCAAAATTTAATAAAAGCAACATCACTCAATGAGGATTCACTACAATCTGTTCTACGAGAAGAGTTGGAAACTGGTGGTATCATTGAAGTGAAAACAGAGTATTATTCGGCTTCACAAACGATTGAGCAAATGAAGAAGGTCATTAACCAACAATTGGATCATCATCACTGCAAATTCCCAATGAGCATGGGTTTGAATAAAGCTGAATTAATTCAATTAATCTCACATATTCCAAAGCAATTAAGTGAGGCAACCATCCAAATGATGTTATCCAATAATGAATTAATACAATGGGAACAGTATCTTGCCTTGCCATCATTCACTCCACACTATCCAAAACAATGGGCAAAACGAATGGAAGAGGCAGTTAGTTTGCTTAAAGAAGATGGTATACAAGTGAAAGAGTGGAGTGAATATACAGCTGAAGTTTCGTTACCTCAAGAAGAAGCAACATTGTTAAAGAAGTTTTTATTAACAACACAAACTGTAGAGGCTTTAACCGATAAAATGTTAGTTCATCAAGACGCTTTTATGGAGACGTTATTTAAGTTATTTAAACAAACAGATAATACCTTCACTTTAAATAATGCAAAAGAAATTTTAGGACTATCACGAAAATATGTGATTCCATATCTAGAACTATTAGATCATCTATCATATACAATTCGACTGGATAATGAGAGGAAATGGTTAATTAATTCAGTTAGTACATTACGTGTAAATAAAGATTAATGATCGATAGGATACATATAGGTAATTCTATAGTTGATTCGACTTCGAATCAGTGTTGAACATAAAGAGATTTCACTGATAGTTATTTTTAAGGATTAATAGAGCTGGGGGCATAAAATGAAATCAAAAAAAATTACTGTTCGAAAAAAAGTAACGTGGTTTATCAATTCATTAATCATATTTTTATTTATTGTTTTGTTTTTGAGAGAAGGTTTACAAAAAAATGACCCTGTTTCATTGTTTTTTTATTTTACTGTAGGTGTTATTCTCATATCATTAATATTCAAATCTCTGAAGAATAAACCGGAAACGAAAGAACAGAGATTAGAGAAATGGAAATTAATTAGAAAGAGAGGAGTATATTATTATATTTTCACGAGAGGTTTATTAGGTTATAGTGTGCCGATATGGTTAATTGCTTGGGGGTTTGATACAGATTTTTCACAAGGCATTATGTTATCAGATTTATTAGAAATTTCACCGTTTATAATCATTTTCGGATTATTTTCAGGATGGGTCCAATGGTCGAAGAGGGAAGAAGAATTAATAGAAGAAAATTACAAATATAAGTTTCAGAAATGAAATCTGATTATAGTTACATATTAAGGTTTTTGAGAGAATTGGAGTAATGGTATGGCTAAGAAAAAAATATTTGATCGAATCAAAGTGTCACAGATTATCGCTTCATTAATTTCTATTCTTATAGGTATTTGGGTAATAAACTGGGGATTAGAAGCTAATCATCCTTTTTCGTTATATTTTCGTAACTTTGTAGGCATTATTTTTTTTGTTTTATCTTTATTGGTTTTGATAAAAAAACAACCAACGAAAGAACAACAATTGGAGAAATGGAAATCAACTAGAAAAAGAGGTGTGTATTACTATATATTCACAAGAGGTATTTTAGGTTGGGGTCTACCACTAGGAATAATGAGTTGGGGATTAGATGTAGATTTTTCACAAGGATTTAGATTATCAGAACTAATCATTAGGTTAACTGCTTATATCGTTGGTGGATTAATCATAGGTGGGTTACGTTGGTCACAGATGGAACTAGAATTAGAGGAAGTTCAAATTGAACAATCATAGGTGTATCAAAATACAAATCACATATTAAGAGAGGTATAAACATGTTGCATAAGATAACTGAGTTTAAAAAAATGATCCAACAGTTATCCGAGGAAGAAGCGAAAAGCTTTTTACAGTTAGCATTAATCCGCTTACAAATGGTTGAGAAAACGAATTACTCTGAGGTTGAATTCACAAATGATCTCAAAAAAATGGTCAATGACTTACAGAGATATAAATCACAAGATTTTGAGAAAACAGAACACGAGAAAGTCATACATATAGTTTTTAGTGCTTCTACGTCAGGAAGTTTAAATAATATGTTGAAAGATGTGAACAAATGGAAGGAAGAAAGAGTAATTTCACTATCTGAATTCTTTTGTTACGGTCCGATTCAAAATTTAGCTGATGAAAGTGGACGCGAACAAAGACGTAAATGGTTATGGAACCATATCAACTGTGATGAGGAATTTCTATTTGAGTATGAGGAGAATTTCAAACGAAAGCAAACAGAAATTCAATCAATACGCGAGCATGTACCAATTGTGATTTGGATTGCGGATAACTCAAATGAACAGATGGGTCTTCGTTTTGTGTTAACTTTATTGGATCAAAATAGAAACAATGTAACAGTTATGAATACGTCAAAATTATATGAGAAACTTTTTAATAATAATCGTGTTAATTATCAGCCATTACATACTGGAGAGTTACCGCCAGAGAAATTGAACTCCTTATATTCAAATATTAAGGAACTTAAACCGTTAACCGCTATCGAAAAGCAACCGTTGATGGATGAATGGGAAGAGTTATCAAATAATCAAGGTTTATTGCACATTTGGAAGAATGGAGAAATAGAGGCAGTTGACGTAAATTATTATGATGAATATATAATCAATAAGGCTCGGAAACTTCATAATAACCAAAAGGAAGTAGGATTTATGAAGTCTGCAAGGTTAATTGGTGAAGTAATCGGTTATTTAAACCAACGATTAGGAGATCAATTTATTGAATATCGTTTACGACAGTTAATCATTGACGGTATATTTCATATAGAAGGTGTACCTAAGGCAATGATGTATTATAGTGTAAAGCTTAAAGAGTTAAAGGAAGCTGAATCTATGTAAGAAGAAACTTCCATCAGTGGGGCTTAATCTTCATCCTCCACTGATGGTTAGTTGAAACAATCATGTAATTACCGAAGCTTACTGCCACAAGGGTATGACCAAGGCCCTCTCCCATTAAAACTTCGTTAACTTTTCTAAGTTTTGAAGTGGGATTCTTAACGTTTAATGCCATGTGATAAATGGTTCACTTTCCTAGTCATAGTTATTTCTTTACATTAATCCATGTATCGTTATGTGCTACTACTTTTCCAATAATCGTAGCTTCAGTATTAGTTGTTTGTTTTAATGTTGAAAGATATTTTTCAGCATCATCTGCCGGCATAGATATGAGTAATCCTCCAGATGTAATGGCATCACATAAGATTAGTTGATCAATCTCAGTTAAGGTTTCATCATATGTAACGAAATCTTTTAACCAACGATGATTTGATTTCGAGCCACCAGGAATTACTCCTTTGTGTGCAAGATCTTTCGTACCATCTAACAGTGGAATATCACTAAACGATAATTCAAATGTTACGTTACTGCCACTTGCCATCTCATAAGCATGACCGAGTAAGCCAAAACCTGTTACATCTGTAACAGCATGAACGTCAAACGGTTTAAGCTCGATGCTAGCAACTTTGTTTAAAGTTATCATCGTTTTTATAACGGATTCTTCTTGTGCTAATGTAACGACATTTCTCTTTATTGCAGTCGTTAGAATACCCACTCCGATCGGTTTTGTTAGAACTAACACATCGTTTTCTTTTGCACCAACGTTTTGATAAAGTTGATCTGGATGTGCAGTTCCTGTAACAGAAAGACCAAATTTCGGTTCTTGATCATCTATTGAATGACCTCCGATAGTTATAGCTCCAGCTTCTTGCACTTTGTCGGATGCACCAAGAAGAATTTGAGCTAACATTTCACTTCCTAGTTTCTTAATAGGGAAGCCGACAATATTTAAAACGGTTTTTGGTGTGCCGCCCATTGCATATACATCACTTAATGCGTTTGCAGCAGCAATAGCACCGAACGTATATGGATCATCCACAATTGGAGTAAAATAATCAACAGTTTGGATGAGGGCAGTATCATCTGATAATTTGTAAACACCTGCATCATCTGATGTTTCAGTGCCAATAAGAACGTTAGGATCATCTGATTGTTTTGGTAAGTATCGCAAAACTTGCGACAAGTCTTCTGGACCAATTTTACAGCCTCAGCCAGCTTTAGTAGAAAGGCTCGTTAAACGAATTTTTTCATGTTCGCTCATTGATTCCACCTCCTTTTTACATATTATATACTCAGATAAGATGAGAATTCGAGTAGAAAGCTGAACTTTTGCAACCATTCTAGAAATCAGTTACAATGGAAGATATTATCATTAGGAGGAAATACTATGAATTACAAAGTTTCTGTTGAATTTTGTATGATGTGAAACTATGCACCTAAAGCCGCGAGTTTCGCGGAAACGTTGTTTAACCATTTTAGAAGTAAAGTATCAAATGTAGAATTAATACCTAGTTCAGGTGGGGCATTTGAGATAACTGTAAATAGCGTAAAGATCTTTTCAAAACTTGAAGAAGGAACTTTTCCTGACTTTGAGAAAATGATTGAAGTAATGGAACAGATGAACAAATAATCAAGTCCGGCCATTGGTCGGACTTTTTATATAGTATATTGGAGGCTTATAATGAAGCAATATTTACGAAACATTCCGGCTGTACATGAATTACAAAAGGATCGGCGGTTTCAAACCATTATAGAAGAAACGGGTTTGAAAATCGACCAACTTACAAAATGGCTAAGTAAATCAGTCAGTCATATTCGACAGCAAATGATAAAAGGAGAGTGGAATGGTGAGGTTAGTAATCTGACTAACGATATTTTCGAACATTTACGAGAAATTATTAACCAACAATCCACTTTTCATTTGCAGAGAGTTATTAACGGTACAGGTACAGTTTTACATACCAATTTAGGTCGTGCGAAGCTTAGTAAGGCTGCGATTGAACATGTTATTGAAACGGCAGAGAATTATTCGAACTTGGAATTTGACTTGTTACGAGGCAAAAGAGGTTCACGTCATGATGTTGTGGAAGGGATTATTTGTGAAGTAACTGGAGCCGAGAGTGCTATGGTTGTGAATAACAATGCTGCTGCTGTTTATTTGATTTTAAAAGCACTTGCTAATGAAAAAGAAGTGGTCGTTTCACGGGGAGAGTTAGTTGAAATCGGTGGATCGTTTCGAGTGTCATCTATAATGGAGGAGAGCGGAGCAAAGCTTGTCGAGGTTGGTACGACGAACAAGACTCATTTATTTGATTATGAGCAAGCAATAAATGAGCAAACAGCTATGTTAATGAAGGTACATACGAGTAATTTTAAAACAATCGGATTCACAAAGTCGGTTGAATCTGATGAATTAGTGTCAATTAAAGAAATGTTCCCTCATTTAATTGTATACGAAGACTTAGGAAGTGGAGCACTCTTCAATTATTCTAATTATGGAATTGGAGATGAACCACACGTTAAAGATGTATTAGCAGGAGGAATCGATCTCGTATCGTTTAGTGGAGATAAACTATTAGGTGGTCCACAAGCTGGTATTATAGCAGGAAGAAAACAAATAATAGATAAATTAAAAAAACATCAACTTGCACGTGTATTACGTGTTGATAAAATGACACTTGCTGCTTTAGAAGCGACACTTCAACCATACTTAAAAAATGAAAACGAAATCAAACAGTTACCAGTCGTTCGAGATTTACTTAAAACGCAAAAAGAAATTAACAAAGTTGCGTTAGACTTTGAATGTATGGTTAAAGAGAAAACATCTGATTATTCTATCGATATTGTTGAAGGAACATCACAAGTTGGCGGAGGTACAATGCCTGGTGTAGAGTTACAAACATCGCTTGTAAAAATGAATAACTACTATTTTAGTGCTCAAGATCTTAGTGTTAAGCTCCGTCACGGTACACCAAGCATTGTCTGCCGCATTAAAAATGATCATATATATTTAGATTTTCGAACGATTGACCCGTCTGAACTGCAACTCATCGTTCGCTCACTGATAGAAATTGAGTCTGCTTATAAATCATGACTTGAATGTTTCTTTTGTCGTGAATGGTTCTGGTTTTTCACCTTTTTCGAACCACTTAATGGTTCAGGCTGACCTGATGTTTCACCGTTATGTGCGTTTTTGCGAATGTCTTTTCCAGTATTTCGTTCCATTCTAATTCCCTCCTTTTTTGAACACAGCTATAATTTGTGTGTTCCAACACGTTTTATGCGTATGAAATAGTCTTAGAAGGAAACGATATACTATGTACATTAGAAAAGGAGTGTTGAATTTGCCGTATAATAAAAATAAGCAACAGGCATTTCAAGCTGCTCAACAAGGAGTAGACCAAGCGAAGGATGCTTATGAAAGTATTGTCGTTGAGCGAGCTGATTATGGTTCACAACTTAAACATTTAAAGCAAGAGGTAAATGAGGCATTTGAGCAAATTAATAATGCACTCGAAACGGCTTCTGAGCATCAATATAGTCAACTACAACAATTTCAACACGATCTTAAAAATATTGTTCAACAAGTGAATCAAGAATAAAACCCGCTAATTAATGCGGGTTTTATTTTTGATCATTGATTTTTTTTACGTTTTTTATTGTTTTGTTTTTGTTCAGCAGTTAATGGTTCATTAGCAAACTCTTCATTATATCCTGCGCCTTGGCCTTGTGCTTTTGATGCATTCATCCCAGGACGAATATGATTGGCTTTACGTTTTGCCATTTAAAGCTCACCTCCATTTATAATGTCGGTAAGCAACAAATAATTATACATTTCTTAAATATTTGAATAAAAGTGCTTTCATAAGCCAATCTTATATATTTTGATAACTTAGTTGTTATTTACTTATATGATAAGATGTTTTACAATGTAACAGAAAGTTCATTTTTTCAGTAATTTTTACAAAATGTAAACTTATTTTTGATAAGATTCGAGGGGGTAATACATATGTCAAATGATATTTTTAATGCACGTCAATCATTTGAAGTAAACGGTAAAACGTACAATTATTACAATTTAAAAGCACTTGATAACGTATCGGACACATCTCGATTACCATATTCAGTTCGTGTTCTGCTTGAATCAGTTCTTCGACAGCAAGATGGTAGAGTTATTACGAAAGAACATGTCGAAAATTTGGCTAACTGGGGTACAGATAAGCAAAAATCTATCGATGTACCATTTAAGCCTTCTCGTGTAATTTTACAAGATTTCACAGGAGTTCCTGCAGTTGTTGACCTTGCTTCACTTCGTAAAGCAATGGCTGATATGGGTGGAGATCCAGACAAAATTAACCCTGAGATCCCTGTTGACCTTGTAATTGACCACTCAGTACAAGTAGACAAGTATGGAACGGACGATTCTCTTGAATTTAACATGAACTTAGAATTTGAGAGAAATCAAGAGCGTTATCAGTTCTTGAATTGGGCACAAAAATCATTTGATAATTATCGTGCTGTACCACCAGCAACAGGTATCGTTCACCAAGTAAACTTAGAGTATCTTGCTAACGTTGTACAAGGTGTTGAAGGTGACAATGGATTTGAAGCATTCCCTGATTCACTAGTAGGTACAGATTCACATACTACGATGATTAATGGTATCGGTGTACTTGGATGGGGTGTAGGTGGTATTGAAGCAGAAGCAGGTATGCTTGGTCAACCTTCATACTTCCCAGTACCAGAAGTAATTGGTGTGAAGTTCACTGGTGCAATTCCTAAAGGTGCTACAGCAACAGATGTAGCGTTGAAGGTAACACAAGTACTTCGTGAAAAGAAAGTAGTAGGTAAGTTTGTCGAATTCTTCGGTCCAGGTCTTGCTGAAATGCCACTTGCTGATCGTGCGACAATTTCTAACATGGCACCTGAGTATGGAGCAACATGTGGTTTCTTCCCTGTTGATGTAGAAGCACTTAACTACATGCGTTTAACTGGTCGTTCAGAAGAACAAGTAAACTTAGTTGAAGCATACTGTCGTGCAAATAATATGTTCTATATTGCTGGTGAAACACCAGATCCAACATATACAGACATCGTAGAAATTAACTTAGACGAAATCGAGCCAAACTTATCAGGACCGAAACGTCCACAAGATTTGATTCCATTATCTAAAATGCAGAATAAGTTCCATGAAGCAGTAACAGCTCCAGCTGGTACTCAAGGACTTGGTTTAGATAAAAGTGAGTTCGATAAAGAAGTAACTGTTACATTGAAAGATGGAACGGAAACAACTATGAACACTGGTTCGATTGCAATTGCTGCTATTACGAGCTGTACAAATACTTCTAATCCATACGTATTAGTAGGTGCGGGTCTTGTAGCGAAGAAAGCAACTGAAAAAGGACTTCAAGTTCCAGAGTTTGTAAAAACCTCTCTAGCACCTGGTTCAAAGGTTGTAACAGGTTATCTTGAAAATTCAGGTCTGTTACCATATCTTGAACAGCTTGGCTTTAACATTGTTGGTTATGGCTGTACAACTTGTATTGGTAACTCTGGTCCTTTGAAAGAAGAAATTGAAAAAGCAGTTGCTGAAAACGATCTTACTGTCACTTCTGTTCTTTCAGGTAACCGTAACTTTGAGGGTCGCATCCATCCGCTTGTAAAAGCAAACTATTTGGCATCTCCGCCGTTAGTTGTTGCATATGCACTTGCTGGTACAGTGGATATTGATCTAAATAACGATCCAATTGGTAAAGATAACAATGGAAATGACGTATTCTTTAATGACATTTGGCCTTCTCAAGAGGAAGTTCAGAAAGTTGTTGAGGAAACAGTTACGCCTGAATTGTTCCGTAAAGAATATGATGACGTATTTAACAGCAATTCACGTTGGAATGAGATTGATACAACGGAAGAGCCATTATATACATGGAATGATGATTCAACTTATATTCAAAACCCACCATTCTTTGTAGGTCTTTCAAAAGACCCTGAAGAAATTAAACCTCTTAGCGATTTACGCGTAATTGGTAAATTTGGTGACACTGTAACAACAGATCATATTTCACCAGCAGGTGCGATTGGTAAGGATACACCAGCAGGTCAATATCTACAAGCGAATGGAGTAAGTCCTCGTGACTTTAACTCTTACGGTTCACGTCGTGGTAATGACCGTGTAATGACACGTGGAACGTTCGCGAATATTCGTATTCGTAACCAAGTAGCTCCAGGAACTGAAGGTGGTTGGACAACTTATTGGCCAACTGAAGAAGTAATGTACATTTATGATGCTGCAATGAAATATAAAGAATCAAATACAGGTCTAGTTGTTCTTGCAGGAAAAGACTATGGTATGGGTTCATCACGTGACTGGGCAGCAAAAGGTACGAACCTTCTTGGAATTAAAACAGTTATCGCAGAAAGCTATGAGCGTATTCACCGCAGTAACTTAGTTCTAATGGGTGTACTTCCACTACAATTTAAAGAGGGAGATAGCCATGAATCACTAGGCTTAACAGGTAAAGAAGTCATCGAAGTTCAAATTGATGAAAATGTTAAACCACGTGACCTTGTAACAGTTCGTGCGACTGATGAAGCTGGCAATACGAAAGAATTTGAAGTTATTGCTCGATTTGATAGTGAAGTTGAGCTTGATTACTACCGTCATGGTGGTATCTTACAAATGGTTCTTCGTGAAAAATTATCAAATTAATATAAGTTTGACAATAAAGACAGTGCCCTTAGCACTGTCTTTATTGTCTTTCATTTATCTGAATCATTCTGTACTATATCATTTCGTAAAATTAACATAATCACTTTAATTAGCGTGATTAAATTACAAAGAGTTGAATACAATTTAAAAAATGAGTATGCTATTGAAATGTAGTAGTTTACTTGCATATTAATAACTAGGATTATATAAAACAAATAATTATCTTCATTTCCAGTAATAAATTTAAAGAAGTGTCTTTATATCTGCATATTTTCTGCATAATGAAATGCTATTCAAATGAGTAATTAAGTGTAATTTTTCCTAGTTCTTTTAAAAATTGTTGATAGGAAACAAAATAGTTATCTTTGTATACATACTTTTTACAAGATAGTTGCTATTTTAATAAGCATATTAGTAAGATATAATTACAGGAGGTATGAAACGTGACGAGAATTATTGCTTCAATTTTTATTATCGGGTTAGTTGTGTATGGCGTAATAACATCTTACCTTGATTCTAAGGAAGCTGAGCCATTTCCAGCACAAGCCGCATCTGATATGGTTCTCACAAAGGGTGGAGTTGCACCATTATTTTCTCTTACTAACTTACAAGGGGAACAGGTTTCATTACAGGAGTTAAAGGGTACAAAGGTCATCTTGAACTTTTGGGCAACATGGTGTCCTCCATGTAAGGAAGAAATGCCAGAGATGCAGAAATTTTACGAGGAAAATAAGGACAATGATGTAATTGTGCTTGCGGTCAATGCAACTCAAACTGAAATAAGAGCTTCAGATGTTCAAGATTTTGTTAATGAGTATGAGTTAACGTTTCCAATCCTTTTGGATGAAGAAGGAATTGTCAATACTGATATGTATCACGTAGTGACATTACCAACTACTTTCTTTATTGATTCCAATGGCATAATGCAACAACAGGTATTAGGTTCAATAACTTATGAACAAATGAAATCGATTACCGAGAGTTTGGATTAAATAATGCACCCCTACTGTATGACAGGAGGGGTGCATTAATTTTTTGTATCTCCTTTTTAATACATAGGAAGTACAAGAAGTAAAGAACAATGTGTGCATAGCTCTAATGAAAACTGCGATGTGTGTCATGATAAGTTCAATTAATGTTAAAGGGAAGTTGAAAAAATTTTACCACTCTTGGTAACTTGACAATATAGTATGTTCTATCGGAACAATTGCAAATGTATATAAGTTTGTAAAAAAATGAAGAGTAACGCTAAAAAATATCTGAAAATTGTTTACTATCTAAACTTTTAGGGCATATTGAAAAGAAAGATAAAGGAAGGATGTATATGATGAGAAAACATAAGAAACGTACTTTACAACAATTAATAGCAGAAAATAAACAAGAGTTATTAAACGATCGACAAGCATTGGAGAAAATTGAAGAACGAATGGAAAGGCGTGCTCAAAAACAATCTGGTATTGCATTACATGAATAATAACTAGTACGTTGTAGATACTACCTATGTACACTTTTGAAAAGAAGGTGAATAAATGGGTAATCCTAAACGTAATCCAAAAGATTTTGTACCAAGACATCCCGGAACACAACCTCGTGAGTCAACGGTAAATAACGGAAAGAAACGTCAAAACAAAACAGGTGACACTCCGACTGTTATTCAAACAAAAGGGGAATAAAAGCTTTCGTTTAAGACATCCTAAGTTTTGAAAATGATGAAGGAGTGATAATAGTGAACAATCGTCCCAATCCTGATGATCGTAGTGATAATGTAGAAAAGTTACAAGATGCAGTACAAAATACAATCGAAAACATTGAAGAATCTCACGAAACGATGCAATTTTCTTCTGGTGAAGAGCGTGCTCAAATTGAAGCAAAAAATAAAAGACGAGAAGAAAGTATTGCTGCTATGCGTGAAGAAATTCAAGATGAAGCAAATGCAAGAGAAAATGGGGAATTCTAAACCGGCCTTATAAGCCGGTTTTTTTATTGGTTTCATTAAAATTTCACTTACCGTATTTATTTTATAACATAATAACTAGTAATAAATATTTTAATCTACTCTCAACAATATGGTAAGATGTTTTTGAAGGTTGGTGAAACTGTGCAACTTACAAGTGCGTTATCAATAGAACAGATTGAAGAAATAATAACAGAATGGGCAACAACAATTGATTTATATAGTGAAACAGATGGTCTAAAGTTGCTAAAAATACTAGAACAGTATCAGACACATACGCAATATTTTAGCTTGAAAGCATCTTTGTTAGGATTACTTTCTAATATCAGAATGAAACGACTAGGTAAAATTGATCAGTTGTCAGAGAAATGGGCAGAAACTGCTCTACATTATAATGAAGAAGAGAAATTGGCTGGAGAAATAATAGCAAACATACAGCTTGAAAAATCAATGAATTTATTGAATGAATTAATGTTTCCATTAATTCGTGAAACAGATAACCGTCAAGGAAAGCGTACAGTTGCTCAGCAATATATTCAAACAAGTGACAGCTTCCTAGATGAAATTGAACAACATTATCAGCTTTTTCAAACAGGTTTAAGAGCAGCACGTCTTGTTGATAATAAAGATTTAGAAGAAACATATTCAAAATTACATGGGATGTTAATCCAATTAGAAAAATCACTAGCAAGCTTAGTACAATACTCAACTAACTTTATTAATTCGTTAGCAGGCAATTTTCATTCTTCAAACTATGTAACAGGAATGAAAGAAGCGATTTCTGAAGTTGAAGAACTAAAAAGAAAATGGATTGAACAATTTGATCAATCAGAAACTGATACAAAACAATCTTGTTTAACAGAATTAGAGAATATGATTGGTCTTAATGAAATTAAGGAGAAAGTCCGCAAGCTCTATCATTTTCTGCAGTATCAACAGCTTCGTAAGTCGGAAGGTTATCAGTTTAAAGATGAATTACAGCTTCATATGATACTAACTGGTAATCCAGGAACGGGTAAGACTACTTTGGCACGACTATTTGCAAAGATCTATCACGAACTAGGGATATTTGAACGCTCAGAGATAACTGAAGTTGATCGTTCACATTTGGTAGGTTCATATGTTGGTCAAACTGAAGAGAATGTGATGAATATCGTAAAACAAGCTCAAGGTGGCGTATTATTCATTGATGAAGCTTATAGTTTACGTAGGGATGGTCAATCAGGAAACGATTATGGCCAAACAGCTATTGATACATTAGTTTCAGCAATGACAAGCGGAGAATATGCAGGTACATTTGCTGTTATTTTAGCTGGTTATCCGGAAGAAATGCGTCAGTTTCTATGGTCAAACCCTGGTCTAAGAAGCCGTTTCCCAGAAAGTAATCATTTTCATTTAGATGACTATTCTACTGAAGAATTAATCCAAATTGCTACAAAGACAGGACTAGAAAATGATTTTGTATTAACAGAAGAAGCATTATTAGAAATTGAACATAGAATTGATAAGGAACGTATAGATGAATCATTTGGGAATGCTCGAACAGTTAAAAACATTTTGATGGATGCAGTCTTTCAAAAGGGCGCAAAGTTAGCAGAAAAACAAGTGTTAGATGTCATCGATTTCACGATAATTGACAAAGAGGATGTTGAACTTAAAGAATCATCTGATCATACAAGTACATCATATGAACGTTTAGAACGTCTAGTAGGATTAGATGTTATAAAAAAAGAAGTAAAAACATTAACCGCATTCGTTAAACTTCAACAACGAAGAAGGGAAAGTGGACTGAAGACAGTACCTATCCACTTACACTCTGTCTTTTCAGGTAATCCAGGGACAGGAAAAACAACTGTAGCAGAAATCTTCTCTCACATATTAAAAGATAGCGGACTATTAAAACGTGGGCATGTTGTAACCGCAAGTAGAGCAGATTTAGTAGCAGGCTATATCGGCCAAACAGCTTTAAAAACTAAAAAGAAAATTCGTGAGGCTCTAGGGGGAGTATTATTCATTGATGAAGCATATTCACTCATGTCTATGTCTCAAAATGATTTTGGAAAAGAAGCTATTGATACGTTAGTAGAAGAGATGACAAAGCATGAAAATAACCTCGTAGTAATCTTAGCTGGTTATCCAAAATTAATGAAAGAACTATTAGAATTTAATCCGGGGCTTGCATCACGCTTTAAGAAATTCTTTGATTTTCCAGATTACTTGCCTGAAGAACTAACAGCATTAACTACGTCATATGCTGAATCTTATAGCTATAAGTTAGATGAAGAAACAAAGAATGAACTTACTCTCTATTATCAAACGCAATCCATTGAAGGAAATGGAAGATTTGTGACGAATCTAGTGGATGAGACAATTCAAAAGCAAGCATATCGTATAATGATAGAAGAAAATGATGAGCAATTGTCTCATTTGAAGCTATGTGATTTCAGAGCAGCGATTGAGGATAGGGAGAGGGATTAAACTATGCATGTGTCAGAGTCAAAAATACAAGTTCGATATGCGGAGACAGACCAAATGGGTGTTGTCTATCACGCTAATTATATTATTTGGATGGAAGTAGGTCGTACAGATTTAATTCGTGATCTTGGTTTCAACTATGCTAAGATTGAGCAAGAAGGAATTATATCACCAGTATTAGATGTACGAGCATCTTATAAAAAATCTATTTTTTATGGTGAGCAAGTAACGGTAAGAACATGGGTAGAAAAGTATAATGGAATAAGGATTGTATATGGCTATGAAGTACTTAACGATGCAGGAGAAGTTGCTGTAACGGGTCAATCTGAACATGTACTCGCTAATAAAGATACTTTCCGTCCGCTACGAATAAAAACGGCTTATCCAGAATGGCATGAGATGTATGAAAGGGTGAAAAAAAAGCCTGAATAAGGTGAAAAACGATGGCATTTGGTATTTCTCGAAAAGAGCTAAAAAGGTGGAAAACTAAAGTCAGTAATGGGGAAATTGCATTTTTAACTCATTATTGGCTTGATGATCGTTTTCCAGGATGTAATACAGTAACAAAGGTAGGCTGTGTCAATGTTGACAAACTAGCTGAGTGGGGAAAGCAATATGGTCTGAAGCGAGAATGGATTGATTGGCGTGAGGATTATCCGCATTTTGATTTGTTTGGAGAACGACAACTTTCCATCTTACAAAATGAGGAGCAATTTGACCAAATTAAACATTTTAATTTGGTCAAAAGGTTAGATGAAAGTGATTATTAATTCTGATCACTCATTGTATGCCATATATTTGAAATTAAATGAAGAACATTCAATAACTATCGGAAAATTAGGTACGTTCAACTTCCCTATTGGAACTTATATTTACGTTGGAAGTGCAAAAAGAAATATAGAAGCACGTATAAATCGACATCTGAAAATAGAAAAACCACTTCGATGGCACTTTGATTATCTTCGTCCATATGGAGAGATTATAGAAGTTCAAACATTCGATCGTACACTTAGTGAATGTGGTTTATATGAAAAGCTTCTGAAAGTTAGAAATGGCACAGTAATAGCGAAGGGCTTTGGTTCTTCTGATTGCTACTGTGATTCACATTTAATATATGTTAAATAACCCTGCTAAGTTTATTAGCAGGGTTATTTATATGCTTAACTATTAAGAAGACTTAAAAAGTGTAATCAGTTTACGAATTAAACGAAGAGAATAGAGCAATTAGAGAACTTGTATCCAACTCCACAAAAAACTACATAATAAAATGTTTTAAAAAATGAAAATCAATATTTTATACAATATGCTGTCACAAAAACAACGCTAGTGGTTTCTTAATAGTGAAGTAGTAATAAGAGAATCTTAAGAAATTCTTTATTATTATCTTAACTTTATTTTAAGAATTCACACGTATAATTAGTTTTAAATCAACAGGAAAGGGGTGAATGTAAATAATTCATAGGTAAGTTAACATTGAAATACAGGGAATTAAATATTTATAAAGTATTAAAGGAGTCAGAATATGAAACGTTTGCTTATGATATTACTTTCTATATTAATTCTCATTAGTTTTATAGAGATAGAACCTAGTCAAGCACTTGTAGCAAAGAAAACTGCTCAACAAACAGAGGGGAAAAATCAAATAGTTAAATTAAAATACTACAAGGAAGACAAAGGTATTAAGGAAGTACAATCTGTTAATGAGGATATGTTAATCAACGAACAATATATAGAAAATGCAAAAAAAGGGATATTAAATCAATGTGAAATACAACTATTGCCATCAATTTCACAAAAGGATATTGAAAATCAACTTGGGACACCAGATGAAAGCATATATTGGGAAGGCGGAAACGGTCTTACTTATGGTAAATGTGTATATTTCTTTGCTGATGATGACTTAACTGATGATCGTATCATTAGAGGAATCGAATATAGTGAGTATCAATTAACGTCAACACCAGAAGAAATAATTCAGCAGTTAGGTGAACCAGACTTTAAAAAAGAAGAAGAGGAAGGTTGGGAAGTAGTCTATCATTTTGATAAGTATACAATGTTCATTGTATCAGAAACACATGACTTAGCTAATTATAGAATTTTTCTCAAGTATAATGAATTTATTTAAACTATAATTAATAATCTTATAATAACCTAATTTTGAATACTTATTTAACGTATATAGAACAAGAATTTTAATATTTTTAAAACCTTTTCACTCTACTCTTCGTCTAAACTAATGATGAAGCGAGTAGTTATTATAGAAATAAGCCACCAAAGAATGGTGGCTCAAACAAAAAATGATAATTTGATTAATAGATATAATTTACCGATAAACATTTGAGTCCAATAGTAACCTTGTATAACGAAATCATCACCAATATGAATGAATTATCCATTAAGGATACTTTTACGATGATATATAGTATTCATCTAATTATTGACAATTTTTCATGTAGTTAATTAGCTATATTTCTCTTATTTCGAAAATAGATTAAGATTTTTAACATTTTAAAACCTTTCACTCTACTCTTCGTCTTGGCTATTGATGAAGCAAGTAGTTCATATAAAAAAGAGCCACCAAGAAATGGTGGCTCAAAGAAAAAATGATTAATTTGATTGATTAATAGATAGATAGATATTATTTACCGATAAACATTTGAGTCCAGTAGTTACCTTGTTCAACAAATCCAACACCGATGTGAGTGAACTGTCCATTAAGGATATTTTTACGGTGACCCTCACTATTCATCCAAGCATTTACAACTTCTTGTGGAGTTTTTTGTCCATAAGCGATATTTTCTCCAGCAGTTTTGTATGAGATACCAAACTGTTTCATCATATCAAATGGTGAACCGTAAGTTGGGCTATTATGGTCAAAGTATTTATTTGATTGCATGTCAGCAGATTTAGCACGAGCTACTTTGCTTAATTCTTCATCAATTTCAAGAGCTGCTAAACCATTTTTAGCACGTTCTGCATTTGTTAAATCTACTACTTCTTTTTCAAACTGACTTAATGCAGATGAAGTTTCTTCTGTTTTTTCTTGTTTAGTAGATTCAGCTGGAGTTTGTGCCTCAGCAGGTTGACTAGGTGTATTTGGTTGAGTTGCCTGAGCTTCTTGTTTCGCAGGTGCTTTAGAAGCATAATTTATATTAAGGTTTTCAGGATTGATGTTAAGGTTATATTTTTTATTAATATGGTCAACCGCTTCAGGCAGCATTGCATTTATTGAACCTTGTGGGACCTCACAATTAATTTTGATTTTCTCAATTTGTTCAGGTGATAGTCCGTTGCTTGCAGCAGAACTCATTCCTGGAGCTGATACTAATAATGTAAAAGCAGTAGCTGTAGTTAAAAGTAATCCTTTTTTCATAATGTTTACTCCTCCTGTGTTTTGCTATTTTTTTTGTTTTATCCCGCACATCAAATATATCATGCGTTTTTTGTAACATAGGAGGACGAATTTTCCATTGATTTTTTATTATTGTAATATAAATTATTTGTAAGGGCTTTAAATGTTGATAGATTACTGTTTGTTGTTTTTTTCCAGTTGGATACACGCAAATTAGTGATTCTATAATCATCCAATAGATTAATAAATTACATAGAAAACGATATTGACAGTTTTTATAAATAGAATATTAATAACAAACAATTTACAAGCTAGTAACAATTCTTGTTACAAGTTTGTAACATTTAAGATTGGTTATAATAAGTAGATTTATTTAGGAATACTTGTACTAGCATTTTAATATGTAGGACGTAAGGTGAATATAATCAAGAGTCTTATTGTAGTATTGGTCAGTTATTTATAATTAGCGTTATCATATAGAAATAAAAAAACCTGAATAATGTCTATTATTCAGGTTAAGAGAATCTTATTCGTTTATTTAAGGCTTACGATTCTTTATAATCAAATTCAACCTCGTCATAAACATTATTATATTGAACATTGAGGTCGTACTCATCAAAATACCATGCATCTTTTTCTTCTATATAAAATGTAATGCCGTCAACTTCAATATCGGTAAAAGGTTCAATTGGTTCTTCGGTCATAACACCTAATGAGAATCCTTTCTGAATGGTACTGTTGCCCCCATAACGAACAAAAAAGCGTACCGTATCACCTTTATCGAGTTCCATTTCATCTTTATACCATTCCACAGCCTCTGAACTGATCTCTAATTTCATTATTAAACTCCTTTCACATCTGCAATCTATCTTTACTTGAAGATTAAATGTGTTTATAGTCAATTCCTTCATCAATAAGCAATAGCACATGTAATGCGCTATGAATATTATAACTCAAATGACTCCTTAGAAAGGATGACATATATGACAACTTTTGATCCAAATAAGTTAAGTGTAACATTCTTTAATGGTGTCACTGAAACTATGCCAATTTTTCCACGATATTATACATTAACACATTCAGATCTTACGGGGGAATTGTTTCTAGATGTTGGGCCTTCTTATCAAGTGGACAAAATTAATGTAAACATGCGTGATGAAGTGTTAGGGCATTGGTATACTACGAAAGAATGTTTATCTTTTCACGCAAATGTTTATGTATCAAATGGCGAATTCGATAAAGAAGTGTCTAAAATGAGATATGAGATTTTCAAAAGAGAGCTTCCTCTAGCATTGAAAGCGATACGTTATGGTGATCGTCATATATTTGAGTTGTATCCACAATTAGATGAACATTCGATATGCATTTTCTTTCAATCCGTTTATCCTGAATATCAAGGTGTTGAGAATTGGGGGAGATTTAAAGATTATAAAACTAACATTACTTAACATTTTCGTTATATGTAAGATACTCACACATATCCAAGTTTAAAAATTTGCTGTTATATGAAGAAACTTGTTCTAGAATTTAAAAATATAGTTTAAAAAAATATTAATGACGTCCATTCTTTTCGGGTACATGATCAATGCCACCTGGATGGAATGGGTGGCACTTCATAATCCGTTTAACAGTTAACCATCCCCCTTTAAATGCACCATGACGTTGAATTGCCTCAAGGCCATATTGTGAACACGTAGGATAAAACCGACATGTTGGTGGTTTTAAAGGAGAGATAAATTTTCGATAGAAATGAATAAGAGCTAAAAAGATTGTTTTCATATCATGCACTTCCTTTTTACATTTAATTTATATAAGTAGATTGTATGTTAATTTAAATTAAAAAAGCAAATAAGCACCCTTAATCTTGGGTGCTTAATCATGAAAAACATCGAATTTATCCCATAATAATTCAAGTTCAATTAATCTTTCCTTTACCTTTTGTTGCTTTGAGCGTGTAACACCTGTAATTAGGGCGTTAATAATACTTAAAGGAGCAGTGAAAGAGTCAATGAATGAATTGATGCTTGTAGCAGTATATAGTTGATAATTCCCAAATGGGGCAAGAGGAGACATGGAATGATCCGTAATAACGATTGTTTGAGCTCCTTTTTCATGTGCATATTTTAAAACATCTACAGTACGTTTAGTATAGCGTGAAAAACCAATTCCAATAACAAGGTCTCGTTCAGTGATATCAAGTAAGTGCTCAGAAACTCCATCAGATTGTTGAATAAGCTTTGTATTTTGCAGTACAAGGTCTAAATAAAATTCAAGAAAGATTCCTAGACTTTGAGCACTTCGATAAGCAATAATGTAAATTCTCTCAGCTTGAACAAGAGCTTGTATAGCTTCAGTGAAAACATATTCGTCGATCCCTCGCAACGTTTCTTTAATATTGCTCAGGTCATCTGAAAGAACTTCCTTCCATACATGTTTCTCATTTTCATTCACATTTGTTGTCTGTTCAAACCGTTCTGCAGAAGTCCATTTTGTTTTTAGATCTTCTTGTAAATGACGTTGTAAATCTGGATAACCCTTATAACCGAGAAAGACGGCAAAGCGAATAATTGTAGCTTCGCCGACTTCAACTTGTTTGGCAAGTTTTGAAGCAGTTAAAAATGGTGCACTATCGGAATTTTTAATTAAAAAGCTTGCTATTTTTTTATGTGATTTACTCATTTCATCACGTTTTGAAAGGATGCGTTCATATACATCTTGCTTCGTCAAAGTAAATCCCCCTTCTAACAATTACAATTGACTTAATACTTTGTCATAAGCTTTGATTGTTAATTCGACTTCTTTGTCAGTATGTGCAGTAGAGAGGCTATAACGATTAAGTGGTTTTGTATAGATTCCTTCATTTAAAAGGCCATAATCAATTTTCTTTCTCAATTCCAAATTAGTCTTTTGAATGTCACGATAATTATGAATTTCATTTTCTTCCGTTAATATTACACTAAAAATTGTTCCTTTTCCAATTGCTTTCATTGGAATACTTTTCTTGATAAATAGTTCTTCGAGTTGTTGTTTTAATAAGTTTGTCGTGTTCTGAACACGTTCAATTTCTTGTTCTAGAACATCTAATACAGCCATTCCGACGGATAAAATAGATGGATGCCCATTATATGTGCCACTATGAAAGAGGATATCTTTAGCCTTCGATCCTGTACTTGTAGTTGAATCAAAAACATCTGCAGTAAAAGATGCAGCACTCTCCATTAAAATTTCTTTTTTTCCACCTATAATACCAATTGGGAATCCTCCACCAATGACCTTTCCTAGAGTTGTTAAATCAGGTTTAATTTTATATAGTTGTTGAGCACCTCCAATTTCAATTCGAAATCCTGTCTTAACTTCATCAAATATTAGTAAGATATTTAATTCTTCGGTAATACGACGAAGTTCTTTTAAAAACGATGCAGTAGCAGGAATGAAGCCTGCTTGAATCGGTTCAATAATAACCGCTGCAAGCTCATTTTGATGTAGGCGTAAAAGCTTTTCTGTATTTTCAATATCATTGAACGGTAAAACAAGTGTTTGTTTTTGATAGTGAGGATCAATTCCTTTCGATTCAGGAACTACTTGAGGTGTATGCTCCGGTCCATATTCATCAGCTGATGGATTAATACTAAAAAGCATTTGGTCATAACCACCATGGTAATGGCCTTCAAATTTGGCAATTTTATTTTTACCTGTATAAGCTGAAGCAAGTCTAAGTGCAAGGAGCGTTGCTTCAGTACCTGAATTTGTATAACGTACCGATTCTATACTTGGATAATGGCTCATTATTCGTTTACCGAAAGTTATTTCTAATTGGTGAGGTGTTCCAAATAAGTTTGTACCATCTTGATCAAGTTGATCAATTAATGCTTGTTTAATAGCTGGATGTCCATGACCTAACATGAGGCAACCATATGAGAGAAGATAGTCTACATATTTATTACCGTCTACATCAGTTAAAGTTGCACCAGTTCCATTATTCATAACAATTGGGTAAGGTGAAAAAGATTTAATGTTAGCTGTAACACCGTTTGGCATGACCTTCTTGGCTTCTTGCATAATTTCATACGAACGTTTTGTACGATTTTTATACGTGCTTAATGCTGGTGATGTATTTTCCATGTTTATTACACCTCTTTAAAACAGAATAATATATTTCATTTTATTGTTATTGAAATATTTGTTTCATTATAACTTGTTATTTAGTTATTTTGAATAAAAAATTTCATTTTGTTTAAAAAGATTTATTTAATTCGTTTTTTAAAGGTACTAGACATTATATTTGCTTAATTGTAAAAATCTAGATATCTTTAATTTGGTGTCAACAGGAATGGAAGGGGAGAGGATTTTTGTAATATCACTCGTATGAATAAGTACTTATAATACCCTTATTCGTTAAACAAACTATTAGAGAGATATATATAAAAGCTTCTATAGTTAGAAAGTTCATTTTATTTTTGAATACATAATATGTTCAATAAGTAAAAAAAGAAGCTAATCTCTACTATATATATAGTAAGAGATTTAGCTTCTAATCTTCATTAATTCTAATTGAGTCGTTCTTTCCAATACATTGATCAATTGATTTAGAAAACTAGTCACAAAAAATTAAAGAGAAGCGTTATAAAAAAATTTAAAATGGAAAGAACTAACGAATTCATTAATATGTTCATTTAAGATAATGTTTCTTATACTTTTACTTGAAAATCTTTTTTAATATTTGTTACAGCTGAAGTCGTTTATTCGGAAACGTAGGCTGTTTTTCCTATGAAGCTAGTTATTTCATTACTGTTACTTTCAAGGTGAGAAGATACTGTTTGGGTTTCTTTCCTTTCTTCATTAAAAAAATCGATAGAAAGAATATTTGATAATAGATTTAGAGCTATTTTAACTGAAGTCTCTCAATAGTACTTTGTAGATCGTACTTAGAAAAAACATGCAGCATTCCAGATGGATTGCTGCATATTGATTATGAACGAGGTTCATTTAAATATTGATAGACTACATTTCCACCTTTTTTTGCTTGTCCTCTGAAATGCTTGAAATCTTCTCTTACTCGGATTATTTCAAAAAAGCTAGTCGTTTGTTGCTTCTCTACTTCATACGTCAACATTTCTCCAGAAGCAAGTTGTTCTACTATCTTTTGCAATTCATCAGCCACCCATAAACACTCCTAACCAATTGAACTTTCTAAAAAAATCTTCTTGAATACTTAATAAATCATATTTACTGTATCAACTGTTCTTATAAAAAGCAATTACAAATAAATCTTTCATATTTGTACGAAGATGGTTTGAGTATATTTGAAAATCGAAGCAAATACCAACTTTGCACATTTTATTTATTCGTGACAAAATGTAATGGAAAAATAAATGTTATAGTTAAGGCTGAAACGAGGCGAGAGTTTATGTTATTTACAGAGATGATGAATGAACTATCAGAACAATATTTAGTACCTGATGCAAATATGACGAATGCATCTATTATATTTATATTAGAATCTCCACATGTGCAAGAAGTGAAACATGGTGTCCCAGTTGCAGGTGCTTCAGGTATTACGATGACAAAACAACTGCTGGGAAACGAGTGTAAACAGCCGCTCGGATTGATTGTGAAAGCTCACTTAAATGAAGGTATTCATAATGAGATTGGGAAAGTTGGATTAATGAATATTTGCCAAATACCGATGCAAAGGACAGCTTATCAAAAAGATGACATCGAATCTTACCTTCCAATGTTTGATATTATTGAAGAGATAAGAACTGCAAATCATAAAGAAAGGTTTAAAAACGAAACTTATAATGAAGTGCAAACTCTCATCCTAGAACATTTCTTAAAAAGGTTAAGAAATGTTGAAAGTGAGTCATGTATTTTGATTCCGTGTGGACGATTTGCGCAGAAATTTTTTAGATTAGCACAAAAAATCGATAAGGACAGAAATTGGAAAACAATTGAGGAAGTACCACACCCTTCGTATAACTCATGGAGTAGAGAACGTTATAAGAATGTAATTGACAAAGTAATAAAAAGCTATCATGAAATAAACCAAATTAAAGATATCAAATGAGAATACCGTGTTACATTGATCTGTAAGTGTAGAAGAAGCCATTCTATTAATCTGTTATCAAACTCTAATCCTTAAATTAACGATGAGTAGGGAACTAGTATATTCACAATAAAACATCAATAACAGACTACAATATAGCCTGTTATTGATGTTTTTGTTCATTATCGAGTATAGTTTGTTCCTATAATCAACATCTGTGTTTCTCTACATTTATAAATTTGAACTGGCTTCATGTAGGATGCGGGAAAAGGATAATATGTTTGTATAATTGCTTAACACATTTAATGGAACTGTTCAAATAGAGAAATAAGCTCATCAAACGTATGAATTCTTTTGTATGGAGGATTGTTAGTTTGTTCATGTTCTTCGGTCTCATAAATTTCAAGATTTAATAGATTGGTATCATCATACGTAACGAAAGTGCGAAATACCCATTTACTCTCATCCATATAAATCCTCCTTCCTTTATTAGTCTCCTTTAATTGTAATCCTTAAATACAATATATTATCTGAATAATACGAATATTATTTGAATATTGGATAACCATAATTGCATTATGTTAACAAATGAAGTTGTTCATTTTTCTCAAAGCTAACGGAGGAGTTGTGGTAATTTCAGTTCTATAGAATAATCCAATAAAGTTAAAAAGCACCACATAACTTTGGAGAATGTAAGTGTTATGTGGATGCTTTTTTTGATTGAAAGTTAATTCGAAGTTTTTTATTATTGTTTGGTGGTTCAATTGATTGCTTATTTGCTTTTTCTTTAGCTCTTTGTATCTTTATTTCTTGGCGCATTTCCATCCATTGATCACGTGCTAATTCAATAATACGTTTCTCAATAACTTTGTCTTTGAGCTGGATAACTTTTGAAAAATAAAACACCGCTTTGTTTGGGTTTCCAAGTTCCTTATAGAGAGCTCCCATTAAATATAACATTCGAGTGAGAGATAATTTTGCATCTTTATAATCACCTTGATAATAACTGTCCTCATAGGATTTTAGAGCATAATTAATACATTCTTTTTCTTTTTGTTCATTGTTTTGTTTGCGATACATCCAAGCCAATCGTAAATATAATCCAGCCATCACGATCGGTTTTTCCTTTCTAATAGATCCAGCAAAAATTGCAAGAATGTAAGCTTCAATTGCTTCTTTTGCTGAGCGCTCTTTGCTGTAATGGGTTTGCCCACGCCAATTTTGTGTGATTCTTTTCATTATTAATTCCTTTGTCCCTGGTAAAAAGTAGCGATTTGCTTCATCAGCAAATGCATATCCACATGAATAACAGATGTTCACGTGATAAAGTAGGGGACTAATGTTTTCATCTTTGTAATCAGAATAAAAGTCCGATTCTAAAGAGACAGCTTGAATAAACCGAGAGCGTACTTTCTTTGTTACAAACTCAAAATCACATACTGGGCATGTGTAATGCTTATCATATAAAGGGTTTAATTCAGGCAAGTTCATCACCCTTTCTTCGATGTTTATATGCTTTTAACAAGTAAATTTAGTAGTTAACAGCGACAAATTGTCTACTATGTAATAGAAAGATAATGATTTATTATACCTTAGATGCATGAAAAAAGCACTACTATAAACATTACTTAGTTATTTTTCACTTATTTGTTAGTGATTTTGGGAGATGAGCTTAGTCGTAAAGTCAGCATTTAGTTATTATATATCGAACCATTTGTGCACCTATACTAACAACTAATGCCCATAATATTATTATGTAAACTAAAGAGAGGCTCATTTATTTACTGTTATTTCATGTATGGATGAATATAGATATGAACGTCATTTCTTCAAGCTAAGAGATAAGTACTTGAAGTATTTCTTGTTATACTCTAGAAGGATTATGATAGATGAGAAAGGGAAAATATATGTACCATTAAGAGGAAAGCAGTAAATAGCAAGAGCTATTCACTGCTGAAAATTTCTTGCAGCATGGGATCTTCCTCAAGGAACTGTAATGCTTTTTGCTGGTACACTTCATCGTGTAAGTATGTATATCTATTTGGTTTTATTGATGGTGCGACATTGATGGCATGTCGATATTCTTCCTTATCTAAATTTAATGTTTTCACATAATCAAAAAAACCTGTTCGAGTAAATACTTTAGTCATTCGTTCGGCTCGATGATTTTGAACATTGGCCATAATATAAGTAGCGATACCGACTTGAATTCCATGCATTTGGGGTGAGGAAGAAGTTTTGTCAAGTGCATGAGATATTAGGTGTTCAGAACCGCTTATTGGTGCACTATTACCACTTATTGCTGTTGAGATACCACCCATTGTGAGTGAACTCACAAGTTCTTTTAATAAAATTAAACAACTTAAATCGTTCATTGGTGTACGTATAAAGCTGTTAACTGCTTTTTTGCTAAGCATTGAAGCGAATGCATTAACAGAACTAACTCCGTGTTTTTCTTCAAACTCCCAATCATATAAAGCAGTAATATTCGACATTAAATCTCCGATACCAGCTAAAATAAATTTTTGAGGTGCTTTTTCAATGATTTGTAAATCAGTGATAATGCCATACGGAATTTTTGCTGGTACTGTTGTTTTCCTTTTATTTACTTGAAGAGAACAATTACTGCTTGCGAACCCATCATTAGAAGCTGAAGTTGGTATACTGATGAATGGAATTCTTTTCGAAAACGCAATATACTTCCCGTAGTCAATTATCGTGCCGCCACCCATAGCTAAGATTACTTCATAATGCTGCAATTCGAAAGCAGTTTTGATTAACGCTGAAATGTCTAAATCTCCTGGAAGCATTACCATATCCATCTTTACACTTTTAAGAGATTGTTGAAGGTTCTGTTTATATGCATGATAGGTGAAGCTATCGAAAAGTATTAACCCGTTATTAAATCCGTGCTTCTGTAAAATATGCTCTAGATGAAGTGTAGCTCCTTTACTTATTTCTAAAATTGCAGGGATAGGTACAGAAGTAACAGGATTGATCATGAAGTGATCAATCCTTTTTCCACTAAATATTTCTCAATTTCAGTGAATGCCTCTACAGCTACGAAAGGAATGTCTCTTTCTCTTAATAAATCCTGCAAGCTATCTTTTGCGAAAGTAACGTCTGCAAATACAGCAGGGTGAGAATCAGGTTCGCTATCTCCAGCAAAATAAACTTCTTCATATTGTTCTTTTAATTCTTTAATAACTTTTGATTTATCTATCCCATATCTTTCAGAATAGTGTTTATGATTTGGATCAATATCCAAGTGGACATTATTTTCATGGTAGTAACCTTTATTAGAGAATACTTTTACATCTGTTATGTTGAATTTTTCCAATATGTGTTTGATGTAATAGTCAGTTCCAGCACTTAAAACGTAAAAATCTCCGCCACTTTGTTGAACATGTTTTATAAAAGCAGGAACGTATTCATCGATTGGAATATTAAGAATATCATCGATAATTTGCTGTTCTTCTTTATGAATGGATGTAAAAACAGTCGAAAGGAAATCAATGTCCTTTATTTCTCCAGCCTTCCATTGCTTACGTAGTTCTTCACCTTGCTGAAAATATTTTTCAATAACGATGTGATAAAAGTCTTTTTTAGAAATTGTTCCATCAAAATCTGATACAAAAGCCCATTTTTTCATTTGTTTTTCCTCCGTTAGTTAAAATAAATTCTGGGTGTTCAAAAACTAAAATTGATGCTTTGACAATAGTATACTCAGAAGTGAGTATGATATATCATGCTAGCATATTAGAAACTGTTGTAATACAAAAGTTAGTGATAAATTTATGTCCATATATGAATGAGTCATTATATTGACATAAAAATAAGTTTGACATAAATATATTATGTTAATAAATTTATTCGAAAGAAATTCCTTAATTTAACAAATGGATTGTTTTTATTACGTTTCTCGTTGGATATGTGAATAGATTTGTGTTGGTGTAAAGGATTCATGACACAATAAGTTTTGAGTTGTTACTGCATCAAAATCTTGTTTAGTAAGCTCTATTTGTTATGCTATACCACAAAAATTGAGCGGTTATATGTTTTTTATCTAGAAGGGGAAGAAATCTTTTGATCGTTCTAAATGGAGGTTGCTCAATTTTTGATCAGTACTAATCGAGGAGTTTGAGCGAGAAAAATTTTAATATTAAAAAAAGAAATTAATATTAACGGGATTATAGGCCATCGACTCTCTAACTACTGTAGAAAGTACTAGTAGTGATCTTCTGATAGTAGATATAACATATAGTACAAGACGTTATGATGTGGGACATTTTATTGATTTTGACTTTAATGCATATTCTTGCATTATAACTGTTATGGCATCATTATAACTAATATTTTCTTTGTTTATTAGTTAAAATCTAGTTTTTTATAAATTATAACCAATTGAATCAATTTCATAATGCATCGTTCTAAATAAGGTTAAAAATCCAGAATTTCAATTTTGATTTTTTTTGAGTCTATACAGCTATTGAATTTTGTAGCACCTTTCGGTTCATCCGGTCAATTGCTAGTTTTGTTCCATTATAAATAAGCGTGACTAAGTCAAAATGCACCTTTGCAACTTTTCCACTTCGATGACGTACATTATTCAGTTGAAAATATTCTTTGAGATAAGCATTCACACGCTCTACAGATGTTCGTTGTTTATAAAGAGTCTTCCACTTTTGAGAACCTCGGACAGGTTCTACATATTTTCGTATATCAACTAGACGTTTTATCTTATAGACTTTCTGACACAGTGTGTCATTTGCAAGAGGACATTCCTTACACTCTTTTGGTCGTGTGTATTTCAATCTATGATAAGCTGAATCATAACTATCATATTGATAAGAATGTTCACGAACACAGGTTGGAGAGAAATTTCCGTCAAATCCTTCAACTTCTTGTTCGTTGCGAGGGTTATAAGCGATAATGCCTTGAGCATTCATGTTGTGTAGTTGTTGATAAATCGCTTTAAAATCATATCCAGCATCTAATAATCCATAACGAATGGTTAAATGAAGTGTCTCATGTATCCCTTTTATTAATGGAATAGCTCCTTTTCCATCACTTAAACTTGCCGATGACATCAACGTTTGAAGGATATACTGGCTCTGTGTACCAACAGCTAAGTGTGCTTTATAACCAAACCAGGCTACGTTTTTTCGTTCGCTATTTTTCTTGATACCCCAGGTTGGGGTTAGTGGTACTTCTGAACGAAGTTCATCTAATGAAGCACTTAACTGATGAGCAATTTCTTTCTCATATAATGTCCTTCCTGCTTCTTGTTCAACTTGTTCTTTGAGCCATTGTTCACGCTCTTTTTTTGATTTACGACCTCGTTTTTTAGGTTCAATAGGTTCTTTTTTCTCTGAAGCTTTCGCTCGATCTCGTGCTTCAAAATGAGTAACATCAACGGCAGCCATATCATCTTTAATAAAACCTTCTTGAATAGCTTGTCTTACGAGTGTATTTTGACTTTTCTCAATGGCATTTGATTTAGACAGCAGATGAATCAGACGAGAAAAAGAACTTTCTGAAGGTACATTATCAGATAAGAGAAAACCGCAATCCAAACGAAATATGAGATCATTTTTTAATCGTTGAACAAGTTTCTTAATAGTTGGAATGCCTTCATGGATACGGGCAATGCATCCATAAATCATTGCAGGATAATTTAAAGACGTAGGTGCGCCGTAAATTGATTTTTTAGATACAGCATAGATAAGAGGATCAATATCAATTTCTGAAAAAATTGCTTCAA
>NZ_MJEH01000026.1 GCF_001742425.1 Bacillus solimangrovi | reverse complement strand
GAAGGGGTTAAATGGTAGATTTGTGACCATTAGCATAACTTCATTCTCGAATCGATATGAAACCCACTCACTATATGGTGCATATTTGTATACGTCTACATACTCGTTTAGCTGACTTTCATAACCTTGAGTTAATTCTTCATTCATTTCAACATAGATAGATTCAGGCACTAAGAATATGATGCTAGTGAAAGCATGAAAGAGAAACAATAAACTAAACGCCCAGATTAATAATGTCTTCGTTTTCCTTTTATAGAAGACTAGTAACAAGACGAAGCCTGTAATTGCGTACACATGTAAAATATCACCGTACCATAGAAACACTAGATGAAGAAGACCGAAAACAAGCAGGACAAACATGCGTCTTACCATCAAACCTCTTCCATTTAACCCCTTCTGCTCAGCTCGGCTCATAAATATATAAAAACCTAATCCAAATAAAAATGAAAAAATTGGGTAAAATTTTGTTTGTACAAACAGCTGCAAGACAAAATCAATCCAGTAATCGAACCCCGTATACACTTTTTCAATACTGTATTCTTGATAGATAAAATTTGCTGAGTAGAAAGTAGGCAGATTGACTAATAAAATGCCGAGTAGTGCAAAACCTCTTATAATATCGATTGAGGCAATTCGTTCAGATTTTGAAATTGGCTTTAACATTATAATTCATCTCCCAATTCTCCTATTATAATATTTGTTCTACTACGGGACTATGTTATATATCAATGAAAACTAAAACTCCTACTTCAAAACTTAGGATAGTCAACGAAGTTTAACCAGCGTCAGTTTTGACTTGATTTATTCAGTGGGGGATGAATAAAGCTCCTGCTGATACAAGTTTCACTTTATATGTCTAATCAACTCATGAGTATATCATTTTCCCTGTATAACAACCTTGCCATTATACATAATAAAATACAAAAAATATACAAATCCCTATATAAAGACCCTCCTTTTTATCACTATAATAGTAAAGTATGGTAATTTAATAGATTTTTATATCTTTTTACCTGAAAATTTGAACTTGTGGTGGGAGGGGCAAATAGTATGAAGTTTTATCAGTCACTTAAGTGGAAAATTGTGTGGCCTGTACTCATTGTTATTACGATGATCATTTCAATCATGTCAATGGTCATCTACCGCTATACGTCTGAGTATATTACTCAGCAAGGGACAACAATAACCGAGACAATTCGGATCGCTGTTGAAAATACCATTTCAGCTCGCGATTATTCTGAGCAAATCTTAGAGAAGGAGATGATTGCAGAATCTGTGCTTCTTTCGTTAATTGTTGAAGATGGGACAGACTATGCTGAGCTAAGTGAGCTTGCAGAACGCTCTGGTATTGATGAGTTTTGGATAACAGACGGGAAAGGCAATACAACATTAACGAATATGGCAGAAGATGTAGACTTTTTCTTCGGAAGTGATCCAAACTCTCAAGCATATGAATTCATGGATCTAATTACAAATAAACGGGATGTCGTGACACAACCTGCACAAGTACGAACAGTTGACAACCAAATCTTCAAATTTGTCGGTGTTTCTGGCTGGAATTCGCCTCAAATTATTCAAGTTGCACGTAATGGACAGTCACTCATAGAATTAGATCAAACCATCGGTTCAAAATCGATCTTAATGAAGATGAAAGAGGAATTAAGTGATCAAATTTTATATTCAGGCATCTTCTCAAATGAAGATAAAATTCTTGTCAGTACATCAGATGATGCCGATCAATCAGTTGTTCAACAAACATTTACAGCCGTAAAAAGTGCAGCAGGAGCATCTAATGAAAATATGACTTATGATGAGAAGAAAGCAAAAGCATATACAGTACCACTTTCTGATGGTACGTATTTATTCGTTGTCATATCAAATGAGATTCTAACAGAAATTTCGAATATTACGTTTCTATCTACTAGCATCGCACTGATCCTTTTAGTCATCTTCATACCGCTACTTGTTAAACGCCGATTGAACAATATGGATAAAATCACAAACTCTCTCTTACGGATTAGTAAAGGCGAAGCTGACTTAACGGTAAGGTTAGATGAATCAGGAAAAGATGAAATGAGCAAGCTTGCGTTCGCCTTTAACGCAATGATAAACAAGATGCAAACGATTATGAAACAAGTGAAAAGCACAAGCGATCATGTGTATGAAACGACCAACTCATTGCTCCAATCAACTGACAAAGGTAAAGAGCATAGTCAATTAATTGCAGAAAACCTTAAACATGCAGCGACCTCCGCCTCTACTCAAGCTGAGTATGCTAACAATTCGTCTTCAATCATACAGGAAATGATGACCGCGACTCAATCAATTGCGAAGTCATCAAGTGTTGTAGCCGATCTTACAGCAGAAACTGCTTCAAAAGCACAAAATGGCGAACAATCATTAAAGAATGTTACAAAACAAATGGAGCATATTGAAAAAAACGTCGAACAATCATCGGCTGTCGTGAAAAGTCTTGATGAAGGCGCACTTGAAATTAGTAAGATTATTGGGATGATAACTGGTATTGCTGAGCAAACAAATCTACTTGCATTGAACGCATCTATTGAAGCAGCACGTGCAGGCGAACATGGTAGAGGCTTTGCAGTTGTAGCGGGTGAAGTTCGCAACTTAGCGGAACAAACCGCAGATGCGCTCCAACAGATTACAACACTCATCCAGCAAAATGAACAAAAAGCGAGAAACTCACTGCAAATGATGAATAACGTCTCACAAGAAGTATGTGAAGGCCAAGAAATGATGAAACATATCAATCAATATTTCGAAGACATATACAATTCTGTTCAACATATCTCAACGAAAGTGCATGACTTTACAGCTACAACAGAAGAAATGAGCGCAAGTTCTCAAGAAATCGATCATTCACTAAAAGAAATGGTCGCATCAATTGAAGGCACAACCGAACAAACGATTAAACTATCTACAAGTACAGACGAACAGCTAACGCTTATAAAAGACATTGCTCAATCAACGAAAGAAAATGCAGAAGAAGCGGATAAATTACATGACATGGTTGAGCGCTTCAAAGTCAAATAATCAAATTATCGGTGCTAGCACTCCATCCATTGGAGGTTAGCACCGATATTTTTTATGCTGCATTCGTTATCACGTACATTTTACAAATTCATGTCGTAGCACTCCCATCATAATCGAGTCATGGAACTGCCCATTATAAAAGAGGCTATCTCTTATTACTCCTTCTTGCTTGAACCCTAACTTTTTATAAGAATTAATCGCTCGTTCATTGTATGAGAAGACATCCAAACCAACTCTGTGTAGATTTAAGATGTCAAATCCATATGCCACTAATAACGACATCGCTTCTGTTCCGAATCCCTTCCCTAAATAATCGTTATCGAAGATCGATATTCTTACGACTGCTTTTTGGTTTCGATGGTCAATATCAAGCATCGCCATCTCTCCGATCGGTGCATTCGTTGCTTGCAAACAAATGAGCAGATCAATTCTCGTACTATCTAATGAAACATTCTCGAACCAACTTTGTACACTTGAGCGGGTGAACACCGTTTGTGAACCTGTTAATCTTCTTCCCTCTTGCTCCCATAATGCTTTTTCATAAAATAAGTCTAAGTCATCTTCCTCTAGCGGTCTTAAAAATAACCGATCACTTTGTAGAAATTTAACATTTGATTCAAGTTTTTGCATGCGAACTTTCTCCTCACTTCTTCAATCGTTCTATAAATCCATGTATTCGTTCCAATGACGTTATGTTTTGATTGCATTTCTCACCATCGGTACAAATATAGTTTCCTCTCTTCGTGTACGTACCTAACTGTTTGCCCTTCTCTTCAACTAGAAGGATTCCGACTTCCTCATACCCATTGCATAACGTACAAATTCCTTTCTCGTTTATACGAGTTAATGTTCCTTGTAAACCTACTAACTTCTGGTTCATTCTCGTTACAAGAAATGTTTTATTCGTACCGCTATCAAACCAGTTTACATATGA
This sequence comes from Bacillus solimangrovi, assembly GCF_001742425.1. Lineage (GTDB taxonomy): Bacteria > Bacillota > Bacilli > Bacillales > Bacillaceae_N > Bacillus_AV > Bacillus_AV solimangrovi. The sequence continues at coordinate 36,437 of NZ_MJEH01000026.1, read as the reverse complement.
ACGGGTAAACATATCGAACTCAGCTAAATGTGGGACTCTTAATTTCTTCACCTTTGGAAACAGTTTCTTAATTTCCTGTTCTGTTACCTCAAATGGTATGACATATGATCTCAATTGAGCGAGCAATTTCTCAGCCTTCTCTGTATTATCCACTTCTGCAAGTGCTTGAACGAACTGCTGCTGTTCATCTGAACCATCCGCAACAATTTCAAGCAGCCTTTCTGTCGCCATTGTTCGTAAAGCTCGTAAGACACTTTCATCATTACTAGCGGATTGTGCATTTAAAAGAGTTTGCATTTGCTTATGAATGAAATGATATTGATACGGTTGTATAAAAGGTTTCATATATCCCACTCCTTTCACTCTTACAAGTGCTTCGTTATCATTAATTGTAGAAAAAATTCCGTACTTCTAAAATGCAGAGAATGATTAAGAAACAAACGATACATAAAAAAGCACTGAAAATCTCTCGTTAAGATTCTCAGTGCTTCTGTATATCTATCATAAAGGTAACATTCATTTCGAATAAACGATCTTTTTAATCGTTTCAACTGCAAGAAAATATTGTTCAGCTAATTGTTCAATTGAGTTTCCATCTTTAAACCCTTGTTTAATAGATGCATTCCGATCTGCAATCAACGTTCTCGCTCCCGAACGTGTTCCCCATTTTTTATGGTTCGCTTTAGGTTTCGGAATATAAATAGTTTCTCCTTGAACGTACTTCTGAATTTCTTTTATTAGTTCTTGCGGTAATACCGCATTTGCTTTCACATAGTTCATCTCAGCCCGCCCCTTATTCTTATTTTGTTTTCAAAAATAAGGTGCAAAGCCTAATATTAGATATAACCGTTTAGTTAGGTGATTTTATATAATCGTTTACTCTCATGCAAAGTATCACCTTTCCAATACTAGGCTTTGCATGAGTAGCTGCATTAAGCGGCAATGTATTTGCCATGTTCATCACCCCTTCAAATAGGATCAATCTCATATTAACTATTATATATCGATGAGACAATAAAGTGAAACTGCCTTACGAGTGAGTTATTTTATCCGCCATGGGTCGTTGGTTAAACTGATTTAGTAATTACTTACACTACAATTCCGCTTCAACTTTGTATGAAAAGTAGAAGTCTTCGTCAGTTGAAACGTGATAAAAAAAAGACTGATAAGCTTTTGCTCATCAGTCTGATTATCCACTAATTTAATTGATTACCTATTTAATAAGCTACCGACGTATCGAAGCAATTCATTTGCTGAAGTTGAGTTGTAGCCATACTCATCAATCAATGTTGCAACAACCTCATTCATCTTCTTCAGTTGTTTTTCATCAGGTGTCTTCGTTGATGTTGTAATTTTGACGATATCCTTCAGATCAGCAAACAATTTCTTCTGGATCGCTTCGCGCAACCGCTCATGAGAATTGTAATCGAACTTCTTCCCTTTACGAGCATAAGCAGAGATACGGATAAGAATTTCTTCGCGGAATGCCTTTTTCGCATTTTCCGAAATTCCAATTTGTTCTTCAATCGAGCGCATTAACTTCTCGTCTGGGTTCATCTCTTCACCTGTTAATGGGTCACGAATTTTGTTCTTGTTACAATATGCTTCAACGTTATCAAGATAATTATCCATGAGTGTCTTCGCTGACTCTTCATATGAATATACAAATGCCTTCTGAACCTCTTTCTTCGCCAGTTCATCATATTCTTTACGTGCAACAGAAATGAAGTTCAAATAACGCTCTTTATCTTCTTCTGAAATGGATGCGTGTTGTGTTAAACCTTCCTTCAAGTTGCGCAGTACATCCAATGCATTAATCGACTCAACTTCTTTACGAATAATTGCTGAAGAGATTCGGTTAATGACATAACGTGGGTCAATTCCACTCATACCTTCGTCAGAGAATTCTTGCTTCATTTCTTCAACATCAACCTCATTGAAGCCTTCCACATCTTCACCATCATATAAACGCATCTTCTTAATCAGGTCTACACCCGATTTCTTCGGCTCTTTCAAACGTGTTAAGATCGTAAACATCGCTGCAACCTTCAACGTATGTGGTGCAATATGCACATGTGCCATATCACTTTCACCAATCATTTTCCGATAGATACGCTCTTCCTGAGATACTTTCAAATTATACGGAATTGGCATGACGATAATCCGTGAATGAAGTGCTTCATTCTTTTTATTCGAAATAAAGGAACGATACTCGGCTTCATTCGTATGTGCGACAATTAATTCATCTGCACTAATTAACGCGAAACGTCCTGCTTTGAAGTTCCCTTCTTGCGTTAATGACAAGAGATGCCATAAGAACTTCTCATCACACTTAAGCATTTCTTGGAACTCCATCATGCCACGATTTGCCTTATTCAATTCACCATCAAATCGATATGCACGAGGATCAGACTCAGAACCAAATTCAGCAATCGTCGAGAAATCGATACTTCCTGTTAAATCAGCAATATCCTGTGACTTCGGATCAGACGGACTAAATGTACCAATACCAACCCGTTTATCCTCAGATAAGAATACTCGCTCAACAAGCACATCCTCAATTCGATCCCCATATTCTTGCTCCAAACGCATAATATTAAGCGGCGATAAGTTCCCCTCAACACGTATCCCATATTCTTTGAAAAACTCTTCCCTTAAATGAACTGGGATTAAATGCAATGGGTCCGCTTGCATACTGTAAGTAACCCTTATTGTTCTAGTTTGTTACACTCATCCAATGAATAACGTGGATATGGAACGTAATACTGTCTCTTCAACTTAAAATTCTCATCCTGATCATAAAATGAGAATGTATAGAGTGATGAACATTTAGCCAAATAAGTAGACTCTTGTTCAGTGAACTCCAACTCAACGATTTCATCATCTTCTACCGATTGGTCATCAAATTGAACAATCACTTTTCCCTCTGGATACGGATTATTCATCTTAAATAACGTTCCCTCAGTTTGAAACGTACCAGCAACAGGCGTATATATTGTTGCAGCATTAGCTAATTGGGTAGGTGCTAACGATAGTATAAGGAGTAGTAGGGTTATCGTGATTTTTTTTGATTTCTTCATTTTTATCCTCCTGATATTGAGTTGTTTTATATGGAAAATAAAAGTTCTCTAATTAGATTTTACCATAGGATGTTTTAGCATTAATTTGTTTTGGATTAGTATATGTATATCACTAGTGAAATCTTTATTTTAGTGTTGAGAATAGGGTACTGAACGTATTATCGAAGAATGATTTATGTTTTTTTAAAAAAAATGAGTGTTTGTAAGACATGTAAATTTGTTCAAATCTTATTTTTTTACACTAGTGAACAATTATCAATTTATAAAACATAAGCATTACTGATAATCAGAATTTGTTTATCAATAACCTAAGTTGTTTTAGAAAGTTAGATTATCGATAGACAAAGCGAGCTTATTAAAAGCTCGCTTCTCTTATTTGACTTCTTTATACGATGTAATAGCGTCTATTTCTTTAAAACCATTCATCGCAAAATCCCATGTAATATATTCTCTCCTAGTTGCACCATTTATTAACACTACATCAACGTCCCTTTTATACCACTTGTTCAACTTCACACCCTCTGGTAAATTGGTTCCAGATGTGTAACGAATGTATTGAGTTCCTCTTACTCTGTTAGTAACTCTCATACCTTCATATTTTTGATGAACCATAGATGGATCTGATACATAGAGACTTTCTGAAATCCGTTTTTCCTCTTTTGTTTCTTGTAAAAATACATCAAATAAATCCACTAATTCATGCTCTGAGTAATGCTTTTCCTTATAAGTAAATGGCGATTTAAAATAGTAACGGATATCATTAATAAACTCTTGTCCAATTGTTCTATAATCACGATTTTCATTAATCTTCATAAATCCCGAAGCACTTTCGAAGTAACTGTCATTTACCCTATTGAATCCTAAAGATTCAACCATAAATGTATTTGATTTTGCTAAGGTTGGATGCCATTTATTCTCAATCGGTGTATTTCTCAAACGCTCTAAATCTGCTTCTTTATCAATATACTTTTCTAACTCTGCTTTAGAGAACTGATGAAGGTTTGGCTCACCTTTAAACTTCTCTAATAACTCACTTAATACAGGCTTTTTGTTCTTCGCATCTAAGTAACGCTTCAACATTACTGTTGCTTCTGCTCTAGTTGCTGAACGGTTTACCTTAAACGTTCCATCTTGATAACCGCCAACGATGCCTGAACTATTTGCTAATGCAATGTAAGGCATGTCCGATATATTCATTTCGTCTTGGTCTTTAAATGGTAGTTTAATAGCTTCAAGTGTTCCGAAACCTTCTAATACATCCTTCCAAAGTAAACTTTCTTCAGCAAGACCTCTTGCAACCATTTTACTGATCTCAAGACGTGTAATTTCCTTGTTTGGCTCAAACCTATTAGGGTATTCAATCTTTTCAATGACTCCTTCATTCACTAAACCGTTGATGTTGGCTTCAGCCCAGTGTCCTTTTACATCACTAAACGACTTCGTGTTGCTTTCAACTCCCATTAACCCAGCAAGAATTTTACTAAACTGAGCTCTAGTGATTGTATCGTTTGGTCTGAACGTCCCGTCAGGAAACCCTCCGATTACACCTTGTTCAACCATAAACTCAATGTCACTTTGCGCCCAGTGTCCATTACTATCACTCAATTGAATATTTGCTTTTTTCGTTGCAGCCGCTACTAATGGCGTTGATTCTGTGATACCTGATGCTTGTACAGTTTGTCCCATACATAGAGCTAATAGTGTAACTCCAATCATTATGCTTTTTTTCATAAAATTTTCCTCCATGGTGTTTTTTACCTAGTGGCAATTTTCTCATAAAAATTCGGATTGCTCAAATTGAAAAATGAATCTTTCTCAATCAATTCAAAAAAAGTTAAATGATCTTCTAACTGTTGAGTAAGCCTTCGCATCTTTATCTATTAGAAAAATTACTTCGTATTTTATTCATCTACAAAGTATCGTTAATAGTGTTCAAACCTTCTTACGTGAATCTATGAAATGTTGAGAAATCACTTATAGAAAAGCTATAAAATTGGAGGAAAAGATAAAAGGAGAGGATTTTCAAAATAGCGTTTATTTTCCTGACTTCTTTTCAAAGAATGACCATATTAAAGAAATCAAAATAGAAGAGAATACTATGATCACAGTTGCATTGAATAAATAGTCATAATCCAATTCCCTAACTTCAAAGGTGGGACTACCATAATAGTGTCGAATTATATAATTTGAGTTCTGATAATCTAAAAATATGTAACAAATAATTCCACCTACAATTGAACCGCCTAATAAAGATAATAATATTTTTTTCATTTTTTCAACTCCAATATTATTTCATATTAGATAATATTCAGTTTGCGCGGAAAAATTTCCAGTTTTTTAACAGGAACTTTTTAAAGATCTAATCAGAAAAAAAGAAGCAGTATAAACCACTTCATGATCTAACATTCTTAAATCCTATCAATGCTTTTCTTTATAATGATGTGAATTAAGAAGCCAGCCCATGCCTTCTTCATACTTTAATTCAACTGTCTCTTCTGAAAAGTCTCCCCTATCACCAAATGGTACATGAAGTGTTAACAAAATAGATGTCCCATCTAATTCAATCCCCTTATAGAGTAACTTATCCCATTCTAGAAGGCTTCCATAATCGGCATCTGGTTGTGCCATCCAACCATTATATTCGATAATTTCTTTTCTTTTGATTAATTCACGAGCCATTGTGGGAGTGTAAGCCACTTCTAGATAAGCAATGAGCTTATCTTCAGTTTTTAAATCATCACCTAAATATCGATAAACCATGCCGTCATATTCAAAAGTTTTATCTTCTGTTACCTCACCTCCATTTGAAACATGAAAGAAACGTTTCTGTCCATCTAAGATAAGGTCTCTGAAATCATCTTTTATTACTTCATTATTTGATGTAAGGATCTTCTCGTTCAATCGTTTTAATTCTTCGATTTGCTCTTTATAACTTTCAATCTCTTCGTTCATTTCCTTATTCTTCTCTTGTAACTTTTCATTCTCTTGTTTCAAATTGGAATAATCCTCTGTAGAAATTACTTCGCTCGTACATGCTGTAAGAAGAAAAGCACTCATAGTTAATGAGCTAAATAACATGAATATCTTTTTCATTGTATTTTCCCTCCTAAGTCATTTCGGTTATTTTAAATTACCTTCATCCATCTCACATGTACGATGAAGCTCTTTAGCGTTTTAAAATTATTTTGGAAAATTCATTTTTAATTAAAAGCCCTACTTCTATATAAAAAGAGAGGAGTACTCCCACAATATCAACTGAGTAAGTGACATAACCCACTCCAGAGACTTAGAGAATACTCCTTAACAAAACTTCTATAATTTTGACCACACAATGATCTTAATTTTTCATAAGTCCTTAAAAATATCTTATACATTTAATCTAATGAACTTATTTCTTGTAAGTGTTTATTTCTATCATTTATTTATGTACTTCTTTTTAATATTAATAAAGATCATGTCTCGCGCACATACCATTTTCAAAGTAAATAATCCTTGTGGATAAATGTCGACATCTTTTATAAATTTTTCAATTGTAGCTTTACTTTTTTTCACAGGATGAAGCTTACTAATTTCTAATTCTTTGTCTTTTCCAGGTAAGTCACTAATAGATTCTTCAAAAACAGCGTCCATCCTTACTATAGAAGTTAAACCAATTTCAAAGTAATTCTTTTCTAAGAAAAAGTCACAAAATTCTATTTTCGTATCATGCTTGCTTTGGTGATCTTTTGATAAACCTAATTCTTCTGTTAAAGCTCTTTCTACGGCTAACTGAAGCGATACTCTTTTTTCATAAGTATCTAAATCTGTTTGAGAGATTCCTTCCATTACCGTAGAATTATATTTAAATTTATTTTCAGAATAAGCTGCATTAGAGGATCGTTTACTAAAAATGATGCTCTCACCCAATTTTGATTCTGTTATTACAAATGCATTGACACCCATAGATGTAGTAAATGAATTATACTTATTAAGGTATTCCTTAATATTTTCTTGATTAACTTGAGAAACAGGATGATTTTGTGATTTTAATTCATGATAGATAGACCTGAATACTCTATGTGTAAAATAATCAGTCTCAAAGAAATCTATTCTTATTTCAGGTACTTCATCATTCCCTTTTCTTAATTCATAATTTATTTTATACACACCAAATTTAGGTCTATTAAATAGGCAGCCATTTGTTCGAGCAACAAATTCATTCGCTACTATCATTCGATGTTTGTCTATTAATTCTTTAAAATTACCAATTTCTGTCTTTTGAGTAATATCCTCAAAGGTATTACTACCGTCAAATGAAAAATCATCATGTAATTCAAACTTCTCATCATGCTCTAAAACTTTATTACGCAATTCTTTTGGGAAACCGATGAATAGTTTTTTATCAGCAACTTTAGTATGTATATCATTGTAATCATAATTTGGAGTTCCACTACATATTCTGATTACATTTAAATCTTCAATATCTGATAAATTTTTTAATCTAATTCTTACTAATAATCTCTTGAATTTTGTAGTTGCAACCTTTACAACTCCTGGTATTAGTGCACCGAATAATAGCAGTAAAAAATCCCAATAAACACCGAAAGTTGACTTAAAACTCTCTAAAAAGCTTACAATAACTTGCATTACTCTTCCCCCTAACACAGCTACATTCAACAATTCTCATAAAATCCCTTCTTTTGTTTTAGCTGTGTCTACAATTATCATTAACACTATCAATTACATAAATATAAATTATGTTAGTAGTTGAATAAGGCTAGATGTCTGAGTACAAAAAAAGAAGCAGCATAAACTACTTCTTCACCTAAGCTTAAACTTCGTATTCAACAAAGACTTTCAATGGATTCAGCTTGCCTTCACTCAAATCCTCAAAGCATGTACTTAGTGCGTGTTTCTTAATCGTTAATTCAAATATTCGATGTAATTTTGCACTACTTGTTGTTACATTTTAAAGAGCCATTCTGAATGTTTTTATAGTCCAAACATTACTTGAACCTACAATAATTTCACCATAACTTTCATATCCTGTTTCTTTTGAGTAATGTGGTGTTATATCCGTAATATTACATTCCATTTACTATAGAAATTCTGTCCCAATGCTTATCGCACCTGCAATTGTTTTTTTAAAACTTCATCACTTTCAACAGGTAGTAGGACGTTTCGAGACCATTGCTGATCTTTCTTTTCATATAAAACGTTCCCTTTCGTTAACCACCTTTTCTCAAGAGTTATACTGACTACTAGCAAAAAAACAATTGTCTAAGCACACAGTCGCTCAACATTTATGAAAAACTTCTATAACGATTTCCAGCCCACCAATAATTTCTAATCTTCTCAGTTAGCATTTCAATTTCATTATTAATTCGATTTTCAATTTCAAGGAATTGGGCCTCTATCTTTTGCAATTTTTTTAAGTCTTCTTCAGTAGAATCTTCATTTATAGTAATATTGAAATACGAATAACGCCAAATATAATCAATTTCTTTAAAGTCTTGAGACTCTTGTAAACCTTGTGAAAATATTTGTGCAACAAACTGAGAATATGAATTTAACAGATAAGTACTACCAACATCAACAGCCTCTAGTGGTATTTCACCATCTATATACAATGCTACATTATGATTAAAATACTTCATTTGCTCAAAATTTTGCTGTACAATGTAATGTTCAGTCGTTTTCATGTCCAATAACCGCTTATCTTTGATTTCAATACTGTAACAAATTAATATCGTGACCAAAAGTACGGCAGCTAAAAAAATTCCGATTTTTCTCATCATGTCAACTCCATAGGTGCAATTTCTTATGTATGTCACAGTTAATGTTAGCACAGCTTTCTCACAATGATTTGAACATTTTCCAGAAAGAGCATTGCCAATTTTATCTAAAAAGAGCTAAAGAAGCGACTCCCTATCTCAAACAATCACTACTATTAAACTAATAACGTTGCTACCTATTTTTCGCTGTAATTCAATAAATGAAAACCACTAATTTCAAACGTCCATTCATTGCTCTTTAGAAATTCTTCTTTGTCAAAATTATAATGTCCGACTTGTTGATATTGACCCCTGTTATCTCCAAAACCTCCACCATAGTCACCTATTTCTCCATATTCATCATAAGCATCAAACTCAATAAATCCTGTAGAAAAAGTATAATAGTCATCATCATTTAAACGAAAGAAACTAAGCATCGTTCCTCCCTGCCAATTAATGTGGCTATCAAATCCTAGAACTACATAGATATGATTCTTTTTTTCTCTTACTTCTGTTACATAAACATCCGTATCATAGATTGATGTTATTTTTATTGGTTTATCAATTCCATGAATAACTTCATCTGTTTTTAATGTAAACTCAATTTCATCGTGATAAGGAACTGTTTCTGTGTGAAATTTATCTAGATTATGACGAATATATAAAATATCTTTTTTCTCATTTGTCAAATAAGCTCCCATTATCATGATAAAAAATAATACCCCAAAAACAGCCAGTACGTTTTTCACACTAAATCGTTTTTGTTTCAAATTAACACTCCCCCATAAAGACTTGTGAATTAATAAGAAACGTTGTCATTGGCTAGAGCAATGAACATTATGGTCTAATTTCAAGGAAATAATCTCTTATTTCTGTTGGTAGCTCTTCTACTGCAAGTATCTTTAACGTTTGGATACGGTTTGTGCCTGGTGAAGTTTCGATGAGATAGGATTTATTTCGATATTGAATGAGGGTGAATTGACTTATACGATCTGTTGAAAACGAATTCTGAATAGCTTCAAAGTCTTCCTTTCTAAAATTATCCTCATAGCCATCTAACATGAGAGATTGTGCCTCTTCGAAATCATCAGCAAACCTTATTAATTGATAAAGGTCTAATGAATTATTAGGTTTGTATAGCTGCACAAAAGAATTGAAAGACATCACAATCGTAAAAACGATGATGCCGTGTATTGCTCCTCTTTTTGGTGATACTTTCTCAAACATTTTCATTGTTCTCCCCCAAACTTTTTCACTTTATTTCAACATTAATTAACTATACTAGGTTTGCTAATGATTCATCATACTTTAAATGACTGACTACTTATTTCATCTGAAAATAAATAGATGTAATGATCTTTTTTCTTTCTTCTATCTAAGTAAGTTATTTTTATTTGATGCACACTTAAATAATATTTAACATTTATTTTTTACATTAATCCCAATTATTGTATTATAATTTATTATAAAGAGCCTTTCCATACTTAAATTAAGTGGTGATTCATTTTGAGAAATGTGATCTTATCCTTTTGTATATTGTTTCTTCCCGCATGTTCATTGGTTTCGACAAAATCAACAGATTCAGACTATACTGCAGCAATTGCCTGGAATTACACTGAATTTTTCGAATTTGAAGGAAATTTTTATTCTATAGTAAGAGATGCGTTTCAAGAAAATCAAAGTAACGAATATCTTAGAGGGTTATCTGAAGGGGTACAGTTAACGTTTAAGTCATATGGTCTTTATAACCAAGCAAATACAATCATGAGAGAAAATTTGTTCCTTTACCTATCAGAAGAGGACATAAAAATAATAGATACCATCATTCGCAATTTACATGGGTCTACTTACTTATTATCTGAAATTATTGTTTACAATGAATTCGAAAAAGAAAAATTACCTTCTAATCTTTTAAAAAAGATTGAAGACCAAATTAACCCTTCTAGCGTTGCTTCTCATGATTTAAATTTTTATAACCTAGTCGGAAGGCCTAATCAAGTGTTAAGAGAAAATACTCTTTCAGATGTACAAAATTTAATTAACAATTTAAAGGATGATTCACAAGTTCTATATGACTCTTTATCGAACATACATAGTGATTTACTCTATTTAAAAGAGTGATTTTTTTTGCTATCAAATGAACAAAGTATTACTAGATAAAAGTATTTACAGTTTTGTCTTTCTATTTTTTTGTTTCCTATAATTATCTGTGATTTACAAGTGACCCACTACTTAATTCATCTGAAATAATGGAAGATATTCATCGTCACTAAAAAAAGAAGCAGCCTTGGCTACTTCTTAACTCAACATTTATTGGTTCATCAAACTTTTTCACTTGTCAACTAGCCTTCAGTAGAGGACATTCACATAGCGTCACTTTATTTAATATCCATTTTATATAATAGATTGAATATTCTGTAACTTAGGGTTATAATCGAATTACCCTTCACAAATAACATGTTCATTATTTCGCAACTGTCCTTCATTTGAAGTGACAGTATTTTTTTATGTTAAAAGGCGTCACGTTTCTTTCGTTTTAACCAATCGATAAATCCGACTGCTTTTGTGAATGCATGTCCAAACGTTGTATTCTTCACAAGATAGATGATTCGATTCGGCTTGTTGTCATCTTTTGGGTAATTTGCTCGCCATGCACTTACTTTATTATTGTGCTCTCGTTCAATATATAAGTAAGCTCCGAAACCGTACCGATATTCATATAAGTCACCATGATTGTAGATGAGAAATCCTTTATCACTTGCAAGCTGATTTTCTCGTAACCTTTCTAAAATGAACTTTTTATTCTGTTTTATTTCGTATTTCAAATGCTCTGAAAGCACACCTTCTTTATAGATAAGCTTCAATTTATTATCGTTGTGTTCTAATATAATATTGTTTGCATATGCTTCATTAAGGATTTGTCCAATCATTACATCTCCTCCTCAATGAGCGATGTGCTACTGTTAGTTACATTAGTTACGTTCAGTGACTCATAATCTTGTTTATCTACATTTGCGGTTCTAGATATGGGATAAGGGGACTTTGCGTCACTTTCGGTCACTTTCGCCACTCCACGTTCATTAAGTTCACTTTTCAAGCCGATTCCGAAAAAGAACGTACGATTTCCTGTTGAACGACGTTTCATATACCCTTTCATTTCAAGCCGTTTGGAGAAGGACCGTTTCTTCATTGGATACTCACTATTCACATTTGCCCATTCCAAATATTCATTATAGATACTCATGACTGGCACTTTTGCAGATGTAGATAACACACAACGTTCACGCAAAAATTCTACAATTAAGTCCATATCCTCCTTATATTCACTCGTTGCAGTGGATACCTCGGCTGGTTCGCCCAATCCTTCAAGCTGCCATTTCAGACAGCCTTCAACTGCCCACCTTAAAATTCCCGGTAGTTCAGCTTCTAATTTATCAGGTAAGTGCTTATCTACTTCATGCTTTGGAATTGTGAATGTAAACGGAACTAAACGGATACGTCTCCAAATCCCTTCATCATCGCCACGAATGACTGGTTTATGATTCGTTGTGAACCAAATTTTAAATGCTGGTGTAAACTCGAAGAATTCCTTCCGAAGAAATCTAGCTGTAATCGGTTCTCCACCTGTTAATTGTTTGATTAGTGCCTCTGAAAGCTTCTGACCATCTTCACTTTCAACCGCTGAAACCATTCTAGCACTATGCAAACGAGCAATATCATTATTAATTCCACTGCTGACCTCTCCACCCATCTTAGATGTAAACGTATCTGAATTTGCCTGTTTGCCATAGTCACCTAATAACTGCTTAATGATATTTATGAATGTGGACTTTCCGTTTCGTCCTGTTCCCCATAAGAAGAAGAGCACTTGCTCACTAATATCTCCAGTTAACGAATAACCGACCGCTTTTTGCAGAAAATCAATTAACTCTTGCTTCACATTGCCTCGTTCATCCTTCAAGATGCTTTCAAGAAACTTCATCCACGTGGGACACGTAGCATCTTCAATAAATGGAATGTTCGTATTTTGTGTGATCAATTCATTACGTTCATGCTTGCAAAGCTTACCCGTCCCCAAATCAATCATGCCATTTGAGCAATTCAGTAGATATCGATTCGTATTTAATTCAGACTTTGTCACTGGCAGAAACGCTTTCGCTCTTTCAATTGAATTCATTAAAACCGAACTCTTCTCACTCGCCTTTGCCCATTCTAATCGTTTCTTACGCCGTTCATCATACTGCTCTGCTTGTGCTTCATGATACATTTTTCTAAATGTTTGTAATGCAATTCGTTCGATCTTCCGTTTCCGATCTTCTCTCCACGTCGTTCCATCCCAAATAAGCCACTGCTCAAATTCGATACAATAACGTAAATTCATTTTGTGATTTGAAACCAATCGCTCTGCATTGCCCATCTCAGTTAGATTGAAATCTCGGTGTTCCGTATGATGAGATGTGTCTTCATATTGTAAGTTGCTCGAATAATTTGTTCCGCTCGGTTTATGTTTAAACGCAGATACTAGAATCGCTTGTAGTTCACTTGAATTCATCGAAGGCATAAAAAAGAAATTGTTTAGAAAGGTGGCTGTTTCCTTGATATCGTTCATGTTCATTCCTAACTCAACTAATCGACACACATGACGATACATCGTATCATTTCGGCTACCTTCTCGAACTGGAATTTCGAATGGTCTTAATTCTTGCTTCTTCAGTGCCTTCAAAGGGTGAAAGTAAACGGGTGTTTTGTTCATTACTGTATCTAAATGCAACCATTCACGCCCTGATGTATTTTGTGTCGGTAACACAACTTGTCCCTTACCTGCTAACCGATAATCTACGATAAAGCCTGCTGAGGTGACCATCTTCACACCCTGCTTCTTTATCACGCCACAGCTACGAAAGAAAAATTGATAACCATTTGGTGTTTTCATTGCTGTAAATCGTATCTTCGCTTGCTGTAATGCATTGAAAATGTACTCACCTTCTTCTTCGTTGTCTATATCCACACATTCAAATCCCTCTGGAATGACCATGCCAATCCAACCGCCTTGAGATATCCAAACCTTTGCTTCGTCTCGGCTCAAACCAGGCTTCGAGCTATTTTGCCATCCCTTCATAAACGGCTGCTTCGCATAAGTGTAACGCTCATCTTCTGTCTTTGCTTTGTTACGAAAGCTATACCCTACAAGTTGAATCAACTTCACATCTCCGAACAATTCCTCAATTTTCACCTTACGATCCCCCTCTATAAATTTTGATTCAAAGGGTTTCCAAGATTGCTGCTCTCATCACTTTTGAATTTCCCTTCATGTTGTATATATATAATTAATGCAAGAATGAAATGGACTTATTGAAATTTTTTATAATAGTACGTTAAAAGTTAAAGGTTTTCTTCTCTATTTTCTCTGTTACACCGTTATTTCTACTTTTCATATTTTCAAAGAGTTTGTTCAAAAAGAGGGCATTGCCCATAACTATGAAGCATCATCGTCTTTCGTGCTTGCAACTTCTAATACTGCTTGTACTTGTTCACGTTCAGAACGTTTTCGATCTTGGAGAATACGGTACGCGCTATCAACGAAACATGATCGAAACTTCTTAGAACGCTCAGTCCCAAGCACAATCTTCACACCTGTAACATCTTGTTTCATTCGTAATCCCCCTTTAACTATGCTCTGTTCATGTATATGAGGTGAGGTAGATGATTACGACTGGCGGATGTTTCGTTTAGTAACATATAAAACAGCAGAAAAAATCGAATACAGACGAAACTGTACCCGATTTTGTATTTGCTTCGTAATAAAAAACTCTATTTCAATCGCATTTAGGCAATTCATTTTGCTTTAACCGTTTTCTTTTGAAGTCAATAGCTTGCCACTCTATCGATTTTTCATTGCTAAAAGTGATCGTCACTAAATCATTGGGAGGATCATGAGCACCTTCAAATGTTATAAATTGAACTGTAACATTAAATAAGTACGTCCCCTGTGGCAGCTTCTTAATCTGAGTAATTTCACTACAATAATTTTGTTTTATTTCCCCATATTGCTTCTGTAATTCCTGTTCAATTGAGGGATAAAGCAATATGAAAATCAAATCATTACGCAACTGTATATCTTTTTTTGTTACGTTTTCGGCTTGGACGGGGGAATAAGAGAACAGCGTCAATAAGGTAATGAATAATAAAAGATTTTTTTTCATAAGTCATAAAAGCCTCATTTATTTTCCCCTTATTTTCTCCGTTCCGATGTTTTTATACTAAGGCATTTGGATTTGTATAATAACTATTTCCACTTTTCTCTTTTCATTACAGCACTCAAAAAAGAGCACGCTTTATACTGACCAAAAAATTGTTCTAATGATGTTCATACACATTCAACTCCAAATAACAGCCTTCAACTTCTACAAAACCTTGCAGCTGAATATGTATAAGACAAGGAGTTGATAGCTTATTAGATGTGTGATTTATCGTCGTGTATCGACTGACATGCAACGGGAAGAGGGCTTCTCACTCCAAGCACAGAAACTACGATTAGAAGCTTATGCTCAGTCGCAAGGATGGACAATCATTGAAGATTATTCAGATGAAGGTTTCTCTGCAAAGAACATTGAGCGTCCAGCATTGCAAAGCATGATTTCAGATATGAAACAAAAAAAGTTTGATATTATCCTTGTATACCGTTTAGACAGATTTGTTCGTTCAGTACTTGATTTACATGAACTGTTAATCTTGATGGAGCAATATGACGTGAAATTTAAGTCAGCAACTGAGGTGTTTGACACAACGAGTGCAACAGGCAGAATGTTCATTACAATCATTGCTACACTTGCACAATGGGAACGGGAAACAATCGCTGAACGGGTATTTGAAAGTATGTTGAAGCGTTCTGAACAAGGGAAACGCAATGGTGCTCCCCCTCCATACGGTTATGACATTATAAACGGTAACCTTATCCCAAATATCGATGAAGCAAAATGGGTTCGATACATATTCCACCGCTATCCGATCAATGGCTCGCAAAATATCGCGAAACAGTTGAACAAAAAAGGGGTTAAAACGAAGAAAAACGAAGTGTGGAGTGACTTCTCCATTCGTTACATTTTACGAAACCCTATCTATGCTGGTTTTGTTCGCTGGAACCACCGTACGATAACTGGTGGCAAAAGCAAATATACGGGAAACGAAGTGATCACGAAAGTAGACCAAGATAACTTTGAACCACTCGTTGATCAGGAAACATTTGCAGAAGCACAGAAGATTATGAAAGAACGTAGCAACATCGCCTTCCGTTCTGACAATCATTATCCGTTCTCGGGTGTTGCCAAATGTGCAAACTGCGGAAAACCTTTTACAGGTGCTTTCAAAAAAAGACGAAAAGGTGGCGTATATCGCTTCTACAAGTGTGCTGGTCGATTCAAGTTCGGTATATGTGATATTCAAACGATTGCTGAAGAAGCGATTGAGAAGGCACTACTCGATAGCCTTGTCATTGATAATAACGACAGCTCCATTCCAGAAGTCGAACTCTTTCAAGAAGAATATATAGACGAAGAAGAAATTCACAAACGCACACAGCAACTACAAATCAAAAAGGAACGAGCCGAAGAATTATATATTGAAGGAAACATTTCAAAGCAACGCTACCAAAAAATCATTGAAGTTGTTAAAGACGAAGAACTTGAGCTTACTGAAATCATCCAACGAAAGGAGGAAGAAGTCTCACAAGAAGAAATCGAAACCTTCCTTCTAAATCTATTAGATGAATGGTCACAGCTAGACTATGCTTCACAAAAACACGCAATCCGCTCAATATTCGAATCCTTCACAATCGAGCTAGTCGAACCGACAAAACATGGGGCTACTCCAACACTTCCTGTCGTAAAAATAATAGATTATCAGTTTAAGGTATAAGTTCGATGAAAATTATTATTTACATGGTATTGAAGGACACAATTTGTGTCTCTTTTTTTGTTGTTACCTCTGTTATTCATTATTGGGATAGATTACTCGTTTCAATATCAATTTGAATTACAATAGAATAAATTAGAAGAATATGTATAATTAAAAGAGATTTTATATTACATAGAAATATAAAAAGGAAAAGAATATGTTACATTATTTGTTTCAATTTAATCCTCATGAGTTAATAGCACCCTCTTATTTAACCAGAGTGTTATTTTGTATTTTTTTCCATTTTTTTAGTTCCTTGAAATCACATTTTCAATTAATTAATTTTGTTGACATCTTTTCATCATTGATTTTTTAAACTGAGCCTATTTTTTAGTTCTAATAGTATAGGTGTTATATTTAGCAAGATAGAAACAATTGTCAAAAACCATAATGCCCTATCCATAGTAGGTACAACATCCAATAAAGCTCCCCAATCTTCAGCTTTTACCCAATTAGATACGAGGCTATGTTCTGCATTTAATGTCAATGCTGTAAAAGATAATCCCAATGCCATCGCAAGTTTATAATCTTTTCCTGTAAAATACATATAAAGATTTATAAAAGTTACTACTATGGCAATAAGTCCTAATATTAACCACATAAACAAACCTCCATTATATTTTTATTTAATCCGAGTATGTCCAGTTGGAATTGTTCAGTGAAATTATCGTTTCACAAAATCACCATATTAACTTAAACAGCCCTATCCCAATAATAATTAAACCACCTGATGTAGAAAATAACATAGAATTTTTATTTAGCTTATATGTGATATGTCCACTATTTATCACGTGTACGCCTAGTATAATAGAAAAAAGATGAGAGTACACTGGATTAAAACCTGACGGAATAATTAATAGCACCGCAAACAGTATAGTTATATAATGAATCCATTTACTTATATTTTTCATTATAAATCGTCACCCTCATTTTGTATGTAAACATAATAAAAAGCACCAATTCTACTACTCATCAGTTCCGTGAATTTTTTTCACCAATTCCTACTCATGATTAATTAACCATTTAGGTTTCATTGCTGTTTATACTGAATTAAAAGTTCAATTCGTACTTCACTCTTTCCTTCAATAAATCCATCATGCTTCTTTTACCAATTCACATATCGACTATTCCTGCCACTTCCAAACAGTTTATCTGCAACTAGATCCCCTTCTTCGTCAAGTCCCCTTATCGTCCACGTTTCTTCTGAATATTCATCCAAAACAAAGAACACATAGTTATCATTCACCTCTTTAATATGATAACGCTCAGGATATCTTTCTACAGTTTTCATATTAAAGTAGTAAATGTCTGATGTCGTTAAATTTTCAAAATGGTCACCGATTACAATATACTTAATCCCTGAATCAGCAGCTATTTTCACACCAACTAAAAATCCATCTTCTGTATCACTACCGTATCCACTAACTGCAAATGGATGATGTTCTCTAATATAATCCCCGTTTCCACCACCATCATAAGAATAAAGAAACCCTAAATGTCTTTCAATTTTAGCTACACCGAATGTATCGTTGTTCACATCTTCATATATTAATGCTTTTCCATAATTAGTCTTTATACTTTCCACAACATGAGAACCCATTGGTAACGCACTTGATGCTGTTAAGCGAAAACCCATGATGTACAACATACCGAAAATAATGATTGAAGTGGTGATAATGAAAATCCATGGACTTCTTTTATCAAGTATTAAATACATAAGTCTTAAAAACCACAACATTATTAATAAAGCAATTAAATTAGACACACACTTAAACTCCCAACTGAACAAATTACCACCCAAGCATTTGATCTTTCTATTCAAAGGTACTCAAGAATACATTATAATAAAACTATTATTTCAATTAATTACATATATTTCAAGATACTTTTTGTAATATACTACTAGTTTGAAAGGGATTCTATTATGTCTGTTCATAATCATCTCGTCTTAACGTTCTTGAAGTATAGCTTAGTAGGTGTCATATGCACTGCGATTTATTTTCTCGGTATGTTCTTTTGTGTTGAACTGTTACATATCGAACCAGTATTGGCAGCGTGCATTTCTTTTATCGTTATGACGTTTTTTTTCATTTGTGCTAAATCGAAAATATACGTTTGGAGGAACATACTCTCATGCTCAATTTGTAAAATTCACGATTGTAGCTTCAATCGGGTTTGTGCTGAACTTTGGGATTATGTATGTTGTTGTTACCGTTCTATTCTTGAACTATCTCATTGGTGAACTGACGACAATTCTTGTCATCCCTTTCGTTAACTTCTTACTTAATCATTATTGGACGTTTAGTGAAGGATAGAATTGGGGTTGTTTCTCACTGAAATCATAATTTTTTCGGAACGAATGAGTTATCTAAGTTACTAACCTAACCGATTACTTAAACTTCGCTCCTTATTGTAATTTTACTTTGGTTGGATTTTCGACATGCTAAGAGATTTTAAGGTGCATCGTGTTTGTCAACGCCAAGCAAGGCGCATTAGACGATATCAGAAGTAGACCTTTGTAAAAAAACTGGTTTCATCAGAGTGATTTATTCAGCAATAATCCCATTTGGTTAAGATAGAAAGTCTCTATAAAATCTTTTCTTATAGCTCATACTCTTCATTTAGATTTATGTATTATAATTCCTCATACTCGTAACAGAATCGTTCAATGTCCTGATTATTCAATTTGAAAAAGGCATTTTGTGATACTTCTAATCTTAACGCTTCGTCTTTATCCATTTGTTTATATACCCCTCTTAAAACTCTGCCCATTAATCCATGTGAAATGACAATCACTTTCTCTCTATCCTTAATACTATCAAGCCATTTGGATGCACGCTCTACAACCGTATCATAGCTTTCACCATCTGGAGATTTGAAATACCAATTGTAACTATCTGTATTTTTTATAAGGTTAGGCCATGTTGCTTCTATTTCCTTCGTTGTTAAACCAGACCAAGAGCCTGCGGATACTTCTTTTATTCTATTATCTATAATTACTTTATTAAAATCATAACCAAGAGTATCACAAATAATTTTTGTGCTTTGAATAGTTCTTCCTAGTGGACTTGAATATATAGTCCATTCATTAGGAGCATCTACTAATAGCTTTAGTAATCTTGATACACTTTTAACCTGGTCAATCCCCGCTGTCGTTAAAGGGGAATCAAGCTCACCTTGATATCGTCCTTGAGTATTAAAAACCGTTTCTCCGTGTCGAAGCAGATAAATAGTTTGATTCAATTTAAAATCCTCCATAGTAGTTAGTATAGATTTATATTTCAAATTCGTGGGACGTAAAAAAAGTGGTTTATTATTGTTACTATCTTCATAATAGCCGACAATTCTCTATATGTATTTGATTTAAGTTAATCATTTTAAGACCTTATTTATATGTTTATAATACTGGAATCACTCTATTTTGTAATCCTTATTTTGGATTTATTTATTCTTTTTGCCACTACCTGTGTGGGGTATAACTAAGAATCGACAGGAAGATTTGAGATTATTAATTTCTAATACGTGAAATAATAATTGCAAAGGTTAACTTAAATTTTAAGGAGCTGGTTATGAACAAATGGGTGCTATTGAACGGAATGGGTATAGATTTGAACCAGAATTTAGTGTAATTGAGCAGAATGGAGCCATTCATGTCTATAACAAAGGAAAGTTTGTTGAAGAAGTGAAATTTTCCTTCTCAGGTAATTATCCAGAATTTGATCAAATTGAACAGCTCGTTAGTGAATATTGTGAAGAACAGGGAATCTGATTCCCTCTTTCTCTACCTTGCGTTTCACTTCATTAATTCACAATTAAAAAGCGCATTCCTTACTACAGAAATGCGCTTTTTAATTGTGAATCGG
Organism: Bacillus solimangrovi; assembly: GCF_001742425.1. Taxonomy (GTDB): domain Bacteria; phylum Bacillota; class Bacilli; order Bacillales; family Bacillaceae_N; genus Bacillus_AV; species Bacillus_AV solimangrovi. The sequence continues at coordinate 15,788 of NZ_MJEH01000026.1, read as the reverse complement.
GTACAAAAGCTGGATACTGAGATCTACAAGATATGTACCCAATAATTGAAGCATTTCATACTTAAGTATATTTGGCTATTCAACAGAGGAGTTTTTACAGTAATCCCCCCTAAACAAAAAATAAAAGACTTAGTATTTTAATAAAGCCAATCGTAACAATTATTAGCTAACTTCTGTAACTCCTCTATAAACATCGCAGCGTGATATCCATCACATACAGCATGATGCATTTGTAAGGAAACAGGCAACAATATTTTATTTTCTTGATTAAAGTATTTTCCACCTGTAATGATGGGTAATAAAAAGTCGCTGTCATCGTTTATATTTAGGTTAAAGCCAGTAAAACTAATCCATGGGACACTGGATATAGGAAAAGAATTTTTAGGTTGATTGGGTTTTGTAAAGAGTCCTTTAACATCATAATATCTCTTTATATCATCATTGTAGTTTTTATAAAATATACGGAAATCATTTGAAAACTCAGTCCAAATGCAGGAGAATGATTTGTTATCACTATGAAAAATTGTATAGCTTGGTATTATTTTATCCCAATATCCTAAGACTGCCTCATCGTTAAAACATGTACGAAATTCTTCATGGGAATTAACTACTTTACTAATAATATAAATAAAAGAAGGATATAGCTTAATTTCTTTATTACGAAGCTGCTCTAACAACTTTGTAATGTCTAAATTTGCGGTTAAGCTAAAGGTACACTTTTGACTTAAATAATGTTCAAAATATGGAGTTCTATCCCAATTTTCTTTTTCAATTAAATTAAACTTCATTCGATTAGCCTCCTAAAATCGTATTTTTGGTTTTAGGAGGCTAATTTATCTGTTTTCACCAAATTCCTCACCTCTAATTAATCATCGTTTAAGAAAGTAGATTCAAATACAACCGTTCTTTAACTATATTCTTCTTAGTTTTCTACCTAATATTTTACACTTTTATGGATATTTTCTCTATTTCATTAACTTAAAAACCAAGCCATTACCAAAAAAACAAGTAAATTGTACGTACAGTAAAAATTCTAACTAAGCTAGTCACTATTCAAGCGATTAGTTTTGTTCATAAACATTGAAACCTCAATAGAGAACGGCTTGAATCCTTTTGATATCTTCCATTTTCTGTTTGATACATGACCAAATAATAATAAGAAATCAATGAAGGCTTGCCTTGATTAACAAATCTACCTTCTATTTGCAGAATATTTTTAAAAAGGTATGATAATAAAGAGTACCCTAGAATTACACAGAATTTGTCGTATATTCTATGTTACTTGATATTTACGTGGCAACTGCCCGTAATGTAGAAAAATAACAAACAAATAGAGGTGTTACAACTTTGAAAAACTACATATGTGAGACTTGTGGGGTTCAGTATGAGAAATCATCCCTTACACCAAAAGAATGTAAAATTTGTACAGAAGAAAGGCAATACGTAAATCCACAGGGACAAACATGGACAACATTAGAGCACATGATTGAGACAAAAAAATATCATAATCTCATTAAACAAGAAGAAAAAGGATTACATAGTATACAAACAGCACCAAGATTCGGGATTGGTCAAACGGCCTATCTTGTTTCGGAAGATGGTTTTAACCTTCTATGGGACTGCATTACATATATCGATCAAGAAACGGAAGATACAATTAAAGGCTTAGGCGGATTAGATGCCATTGCACTATCACATCCTCATTATTACTCAACTCAAGTTGAATGGGCTGAGAAATTTGATGTCCCACTTTATATTCATGCAGATGATAAAGAATGGGTAACACGTTCGAGTAATAAAATCATCTTTTGGTCTGGAGAGTCTTTATCTTTACATAATGGGATTACATTGCATCGGTTAGGGGGGCATTTTAAAGGAGGAGCAGTCTTACATTGGCAACAAGGCAACGAAAACAAAGGAATCTTATTAACTGGTGATATTATTCAAGTAGTTGCAGATAACAATTGGGTTAGTTTTATGTATAGCTATCCAAATTTAATCCCTTTACCAGCAGCAAAAGTAAACGAGATTGCTAATAAAGTGAACGAAATAAAGTTTAATAGACTTTATAATGCTTTCCATCGGATTGTAAAAGAAAATGCAGATATATCTGTTCAAAATTCGGCAAAACGGTATATTGCAGCTTTGAATGGCACCCTATTTGAAACGTAAATATACGATCCCGTGCTTAGAAAGAAGATATAACCTCAAGCATTGAGGAGAGATAACTACATACACCGTTAATCCTCACCTAGAATTCTCGTTTTCTTGAATTTCTGAGGTGAGGGTTTTTCTGTTCGTTTACACTCGCATATCATTTTATCTTTATTATGATTCCAAACAATATTAGCTTCAGAAGATCCTACTTTTTCATAAGTTTGACTATTTTCGAAACTCCCTCCAATTCATTAATTATAAACAAATTTAAAATGCCTTTTCATCAGCTTTATTTTTTATTCAACTAATAAAAGAACTACCCAAGACTGAATAGTTCTTCTGAACAATATATTTATGGGTTACTTCTCCCATGCATGCATCCTCATGCATCGGACATCCTTTGATCGCGAATACTGCTCCTGCATCTGAACGCGAATATTGCTCAAGTCCTCGTTTCAATAACGTTACAAGTGTTGACTTCCCTCCACTAACTGGGCCCATAAGTAGTAGAATTCGCTTCTTCACATCTAATCGTTTGGCAGATGGGTGAAAATATTCTTCTACGAGTCGTTCGACAGCCTCATCAATCCCAAACATTTGGTCACTGAAGAATTTATATTGCTTCCCGCTATCTGTTTCATCGATTCCTGCATCTTTTATCATATTGTAAACACGTGCATGTGCAGACTGGGCAACTTCAGGGCGATATTTCAGTTTTTCCAAGTATTCTGCAAAGGTACCTTCCCACCTTAATCCCTTTTCTTCCTCTCGATACTCTTCAATCATTCTTAAAATATCCACATGCAGTACCTCCTTCTCAGGCATGTTAAAGCTTAACATTCCCTTGTCACTTCTATCTAAAATTTCACTATCACCATTTACAAGGGGGCGACACTTTAACTACTCCACTCAATAAAGAAATTTTTATTTGAGTGATGTCTCGCTTTATTCCAATTTATGCCCTGCTTCAATTGAACATGACAAAAAAGAAGGATTAGCATATTATGACGTTTTATAGATTTTATTTAGATAACCATTTCTTAAACATCACAAGTGATTCTTTTAAAAGATAATATTATTGTCTAACCTTGTTCACCTTGACTATAATCCTCGTATTAATCTAACACTTTATAATAACCTGTTGCTTTTCCTTCAAACCCCCTGCTCGTATAAAATCGATGCGCTTCTTGCCTCTCATTACGATTGCCACTATTCAACGTTATCATATTCGCTCCACGCTCTTTCGCCCATTGTTCAGCTGCAAGCAATAATGAATTCCCAATGCCTTGACCTCGATAAGTTGAATCAACAACAAATGCAACACCCCATACATAGCTTTCATTTTTTTCATAGCGATGAGCTAACATCATCCCGATCATCCCAACTAACTGTTGTTCGACATCATATACGAATGTCTTATAAGATCGATTAGACGAGATGCTGGAAAACCTTTGCTCCATTTCTGTTGAGGACGTTGGGTAGCCTAACTCACCCATTAACCGAGCTAACTCGTTCACATCAGTAACATTTGCCTCTCGTATCATCTTCTGTCACACTCGCTTTCATAAAATATAAATAACCTTACTTTGTACAACTACTTGCCTGCCAAAAGTAAGGTTATAAATAACTCCTAAATAGTTAAGCTATGAATTTCTTTTCTCTTTCTCTTCCAACAATTTGTCTAACTTTTCTTCTATTCCCTTTAAATGCTTCCCTTGTGTAAAATGTGATTTAATAACCGAAAAAATTACGATTACAATCGTAATCAAAACAAAAAACATGGATAATTGAAAAAAAACATCCCCCAGATTAAATCCATGGGTGCCTCCTGCTGCCAATATGAACATCATACCCTCTCCTTTTTCTAAATCTGTCTTATCTACCAATCTACTAACAATGTTTTTGCGATTGCCATATACTCACGCGCGTACAATTTTAATACAGCAATTTGTGGTGTAGGTGCTGCGAGCGTATCGGGTTGCATATGTAATCGTTTTGCGATAATTGAAGCTCTGAATAAATGGAAATCATTGCTTACAATTAAAACTTCAGGTTTCTCCTGTTCAATAAATGCTTTGGCAAATTTTAAGTTCTCGAATGTCGATGTTGATTGTTCTTCTTTTATGATTCGGTCTTCTGCAATTCCATTCTCAACTAAATAACGTCTCATCGCTTCAGCTTCAGTAATATGTTCACCTTTCCCTTGTCCACCAGTCGCAATGACCGTTGTTTCAGGGTTCTCCTGCAAATAAGCCAAAGCCATTTGCGCGCGATTATAATATGCATTGGACATTCTCTCTCCATTTACCTTTGCCCCGAGAATGATCATATATTTCGCATTAGCTTGAGGTTCGTTTGCTGCTGTCGTTTGAATTAAAATGTGCACAACGACGATATATACAACGAGTAATGCTGGGAAGATTAGCAACCAACTTCTTCTCCTTTTCAAAGGACGCTCTTTCGCTAAAGAATCCAATTAATTAGTAATCTCCTTTCAAAGTCCGCTACGATCTATGTATCCTGTTTGAAATGTCCTCTTGTTCACCCTCAAATCTTCCTTATATTTCAATTTCTAATTATACAGTTATATTATAAGGTGTGTTAACTTTTAATGTTGATTTCTAAACATAATTAGAGAACTGCATACAAAATCCCCATAACTTAATCATTTAAAGGTCTATCTTTCCCGCTCTAGAACTAAATATCCTCACTTATTCAACTAAGTCCAACAATACTTGACCTTTCTTAAGAGAACCTTTCAACCTTACTTTTAAAAGAAACTTACAATAAAAAAATCCTAATTCACCTTATGTTTCTAAAGGTAAATTAGGATGTTAGTTATTTAGTAGTGCATGACTTCAACGTAGTGGCATTTTTCACAACGTTGGTAAGCAAGATCACCTGTGAAGTGATGCTCACACTGCTGTTGCATATCTTTTAAATCACTTTTTAACTCATCTATTTTTGAGGCTAAAGCATGAATTTCTTCCTTAATTTGCTGTGCTTTGTTCATGTATATCACCTCATACGTTTTATTGATAGATGTTACTACCTGCTTTCTTGAATTCCTGTGCTTTCTCTTTCATTCCTTTTTCAATTGCTTCCTTCGTATCCATCTTGTTTTCTTTCGCATAGTTACGAATGTCTTGTGAAATTCTCATACTACAGAATTTAGGACCACACATTGAGCAGAAGTGTGCTGTTTTTGCTCCTTCAGCAGGTAATGTTTCATCATGATATTCTGTCGCACGTTCAGGATCAAGTGATAGGTTAAATTGATCTCTCCAACGGAATTCAAAACGTGCCTTCGATAATGCGTTATCTCGCTTCTGTGCACTCGGATGTCCTTTCGCAAGGTCTGCGGCGTGTGCGGCAATTTTGTACGTAATAACCCCTTCACGTACATCATCTTTATTCGGTAGACCGAGGTGCTCTTTCGGCGTTACATAACATAACATTGCTGTTCCGTACCATCCGATCATCGCTGCACCAATAGCTGATGTAATGTGATCATATCCAGGAGCAATATCTGTTGTTAATGGTCCAAGCGTATAGAATGGCGCTTCATAACACATTTCTAATTGCTTATCCATATTTTCTTTAATTAAATGCATTGGCACATGTCCAGGACCTTCTACCATAACTTGAACATCATGTTCCCAAGCAATTTTCGTTAATTCACCAAGTGTCTCTAACTCAGCAAATTGTGCTTCATCATTGGCATCTGCAATTGAACCAGGACGTAAACCATCTCCAAGTGAAAATGCAATATCATAAGCCTTCATAATCTCACAAATCTCTTCAAAGTGTGTATATAGGAAGTTTTCTTGATGATGGAATAAACACCACTGTGCCATAATTGATCCACCACGTGAAACAATACCCGTCACACGCTTAGCTGTTAATGGTACGTGATGCAAACGTACTCCCGCATGGATTGTAAAGTAATCGACACCTTGCTCAGCTTGTTCAATTAATGTGTCACGATACACTTCCCATGTCAAATCTTCAGCGACACCGTTAACCTTTTCAAGAGCTTGATAGATTGGAACCGTTCCAACAGGTACTGGTGAGTTACGGATAATCCATTCACGTGTTTTATGAATATCTTTACCCGTTGATAGATCCATAATCGTATCTGCTCCCCAACGAGTTGCCCATGTCATCTTCTCTACTTCTTCCTCAATTGAAGATGATACAGCTGAATTTCCGATGTTCGCATTGATTTTCACATGGAACTTACGCCCGATAATCATCGGTTCACTTTCAGGGTGATTAATATTAGATGGGATGATTGCTCGTCCCGCTGCAATCTCTTCACGGATAACTTCTGGGTCCATGTTTTCTCTAATTGCAATGTATTCCATTTCAGGTGTGATGATACCTTGCTTCGCATAATGAAGCTGTGTCACGTTCTTGCCTTCACTAGCACGTAGTGGTGTGTCATTTATATTCGGAAACTGTGCATAAGATGTACGTGGATCATCTGATTCTTTGTAGCCGTTATCTTCTGGTTTGATTTCACGACCTGCATACTCCTCAACATCCTCACGTTCTAGAATCCAATGTTTGCGAAGTTCAGGTAAGCCTTTACGAATATCGATCGTATAGCTTGGATCTGTATACAAACCACTTGAATCATAGACACGTACAGGTGCATTTTCCTCTTCTCCAAATGAACCTGTCGTTGGACTTAGTTCAATCTCACGCATTGGAACGAGAATGTCCTCCCTAGACCCTTCTACATACACTTTCTTACTACCTGAAAAATTAGACATTATTGAAATATTATCCTTATTCAATGAGCTGTTAGACATAAAAAAATCTCCCCTTTGTTTTATCAATATAAAGACGAGATCGAGATCACACGTGTGGGGAGATGTATAAAACAATAAAAAAGCCGGACCCATCTATAGGTGGACCCGGCTTAATATGTAGAAGTATTGTTGCTCTAACTTCCCCACGCTGGTATGAACCAGATCAGGTCCGAAGGGTCAAGAAACTTCACTGTGTTTCTCTCTCAGCCCAACTAATTGGACACCCCTAGTTTCAAATATTATTAAGTTTTCAAATTTCATTATATAGGATATTTTGAATAAATGAAACAGAAAATAAAGAAACAACCTCTTTATCATATTTATACGCAATATTGAAAAAAATCATTCCTGTTATCTGGACATCATTCAAACTAGTTTATTCTCACAATAAATATCTATTTATAACTCCATTCTATTTGGACATTTGTGTAACAGAAGAGGCGCTTCTCACATATAGTACATTGTAAATATATTCATCTATACTTTCTCATAAAAAAACGTGTAGCACTATGCATCTACACGTCTATCTAACTAGTAGTTTCTTTTAACATTGTGCACCAGGGAAGACACTTGGACATTGTTGTGGGAACGGATTCACTTCACAAACAGTTGGAACAGGGATGATGCTACGTGGGTCACAGATTTTCGCTAGTATTTCAAGCTTCACTGGGGCATATGATTGAATGCTTTGACAGGCTAAAACAGTCACATTACCTATTCCCATTCCAGAAGATGCTTCAGGAGTAATCGTTTCAACAGCACAGCTTGATGTATCTGTAATTAAACAATCTACTATTGTTCCTGTCGGTGCACACAGCAACACTTCTTCTGGACAGAATACGACGGTTGCCGTTGCCGTACCCGTAGTTATAGGTGCACCTGTTGTATCAAGAAATTCTCCTACAACAGTAAGGTTAATTGTTTTTTGAAATGTTACAACTTCTAATTCAACATCTGTTCCATCTGGAAGCTCGACTAGAACAATTGGGCGATTATTTGGATCAGATATTTCATCACATGAACTATCTAGATCAATTTCACAAGATGAAACAGGGAATGCTGCAAAACCATCAGGAATATCTCCTGTAAATGTAAACCTAACATTCTCAAAACATTGCTTTTGACTCGTTAGCACATAGTCAAAAATTTTCGTAGCGTCGATACACTCTCGTTGTAAATCACATAAGTATCGATAACCTGACACAATACCTTTCTCCTTTCTATAAAAATGTGTGAACAGGAATCCCATTCACACAGCTCAATATTTGAAACATAACCTTAACTAATGTGCACTTGGGAAGACACTCGGACATTGTTGTGGGAATGGATTCACTTCACAGATGTCTGGAACAGGGATAATACTTCGTGGGTCACAGATTTTCGCTAGTATTTCTAATTTTACTGGTGCATTTGATTGAATGCTTTGACATGCTAAGACATGCACGTTACCCGTTGCTGTGTCTGTAACTGCATCAACAGTAAGAGTACCAACGACACACCTTGACGTATCCGTAATCATGCAGTCTACCGTTGTTCCTGTCGGTGCACACATTAATACTTCTTCTGGACAGAACACGACGGTTGCTGTTGCTGTGAAGGGTGTAGAAGTTCCACCAGCACTTATTACTTCCCCTTCAATCTCAATTTCAATTGTTTTTTGAAGTGTTACAACTTCTAGTTCAACTTCACCATTAGGTAGCTCAACAATAACAGTTGGACGATTATTTTTATCGGAAATTTCTATACATGTACTATTAGAAGTTATTTCGCAGGATGAAACGGAAAGAGTATCACCATCATTTAAATCTGGAATCTGTGAAGTTGTTACATCCTCAAAGCATTGCTGTTGACTTGTTAACACATAGTCAAAAACTTTCGTAGCGTCGATACACTCTCGTTGTAAATCACATAAACTTTTAGAATTAGACATATTTTTTCTCCTCCTTTCTAGAAAAAATGTTTGAATAGAATACTTTTCCATATCTTTATGACCATAAACTACTGATCACTAGGAAAGACACTCGGACATTGTTGTGGGATTGGATTCACTTCACACACTTCTGGAACAGGGATTATACTTCGTGTGTCACAGATTTTCGCTAGAATCTCAAGTTTCACTAGAGCATTTGATTGGATGCTTTGACATGCTAAGACATGCACGTTACCCGTTGCAACATTAGGAAATTCAAGTCCCACTGGGGTCAAGCTACCAACTACACATCTTGATGTGTCCGTAATCATACAGTCTATCAATGTCCCAGTTGGTGCACACATCACCACTTCTTCTGGACAAAATACAACGGTTGCTGTTGCAGTTGAAGACGTAATCGCTCCATTTGGAGCAATAATCTCTGCTTCAACAAATAGATTAACTGTTTTCTGAAGCGTTACAACCTCTAATTCCACTGTACCGTCTGGAAGTTCCACTGTAACAGTCGGGCGATTGTTCGGATCAGAAATTTCAATACATGTACTAGTAGAAGCAATTTGGCAAGAGTCAACGTCAATCATATTGCCATTAACCATTTCGCTAAACAGAAATGCAACATTCTCAAAACATTGCTGTTTACTCGTTAGCACATAGTCAAAAACTTTGGTAGCATCGATACACTCTCGTTGTAAATCAGGTAAGCATTTGTATTTTGACATGGTTTTTCATCCTCCTTTCTAGTAAAAAATGTGCGGATAGGCAGTCTATCCACACAGATTCTTAACTCTTAACTAATGAGCAGGAGGGAAGATACTTGGACATTGTTGCGGGAACGGATTAACCTCACATTCTGGTATTGAAATTAGAGAACGTGGGTCACAGATTTTCGCTAGTATTTCAAGTTTCACTGGTGCATATGATTGAATGCTTTGACATGCTAAGACATGCACGTTACCCGTTGCAACATTAGGAGCAGAAGTTGCCATTCGGGTTAAACTGCCTACCACACATCTAGACGTATCTGTAATCACACAATCTACCAATGTTCCTGTTGGTGCACACAGCAGCACTTCTTCTGGACAAAATATAACGGTTGCTGTTGCAGTAAAATCTGTCGCAATATTATCTACGTCTATCAACTGTCCTGTAAGATTGATAATAATCGTTTTTTGTAACGTTACGATTTCAAGTTCAACATCTGGACAGTCTGGAATCTCTACAATAATTGTCGGACGGTTATTTTGATCTGATATTTCAATACATGTACTAGTAGGGGCAATTTGGCAAGATGTAACAACAATTTCTCTACCTAGAATGTCTTCACTAAATGTAAAAGCAACATTTTCAAAACATTGCTGTTTACTCGTTAGCACATAGTCAAAAACTTTCGTAGCGTCGATACACTCTCGTTGTAAATCAGGTAAACATTTGTATTTTGACATGATTTTATCCTCCCCTCTAGAAAAAAATGTGTGGATAGAAATTCTACCCACACTGCTTCAAAACTAGTAGTGACTCTTAATTAATGAGCAGGAGGGAAGATACTTGGACATTGTTGTGGGAACGGATTCACTTCACATTCTGGAAACGGAATGATACCACGCGGGTCACAAATTTTCGCTAGAATCTCAAGTTTAACCTCTGCATATGTTTGAATACCTTGACATGCTAAGACATGTACATTGCCAGTTGCCGTACTATTGGCTGGATCAAGAGTAAGAGCTCCAACGACACATCTTGACGTATCCGTAATCATACAGTCTACCATTGTGCCTATCGGTGCACACATTAATACTTCCTCTGGACAGAACACAACAACGGCTGTAGATGTGAAAGGTGTAGCAGTTCCACCACTTGTTACATCTCCTTCAATTATAATTTGAATTGTTTTTTGAAGGGTTACAACCTGTAGATCAACATCTGTACCGTCTGGAAGCTCTACTGTAACAGTTGGTCGATTTTCTGGATCTGAAATTTCTGGACATGTACTATCAGGACCTATTTGGCATGATGATACAGAAATAGTATCACCTGCTGCAGACGATATTCCCGTAAACACAACATCCTCAAAACATTGTTCCTTACTTGTTAATACATAATCGAAAATTTTATGAGCGTCGATACACTCTCTCTGAAGGTCCGAGTAATTAAGTGAACGTGACATAAAACTTCTCCTTTCTATAAATTTAATAGTTTACACTCCATCCTATTCATGTCCAATGCAAATGGCTTGATGAAAATGTTTAGTTAACTAAAAATTGGTAATAAAACCTATTTTCTATTTGGAACACCTCTAGAAAAAAATTATTGAACAACCCGCTACAAGAACAAAAGCACAACCATTTTGTGTTGGTCATGCTTTCATTCACTACCTATTTGTTAATACGTATACTATTAAGTGACCGTACACCTTGTTGAATTTCATCTCCGTATATAAACCCAACCACTTTAAACTGCTTATCTACATGTTCAAAATCTAATGGAATTTGAAAGTTTAACAGACTAATTGAATTACCAACATCCACTTTCTGTGTAACTACAGGCTTTAACCAATATTCTCCTGAATCGATCCCTTTATCCTTCGCTTCTTCATTCAAATAATCCCAAGTTTCTGAGGAAATTGATCGCATAGATGTGTCAACGATTTCTTGAGTACCAATTTTCGCTGTAAATGGTATGTGTTCATACGGGGTTATTTTAATACATATGAACGGATTATGAAGAGGGCTTTCTCCAATATTTTTTATAATGAAGCTACCTAATACTAATGCTTTATTAGTAGCTGTTCTCTTTGGCATCGTCAATGAATAATTAAAATAGGGTACTAATAATGGGCTTCCATTTACTTTGATCGAACTTTTTAATTTTTCTATACTTCTGCGTGTACTGAGTAATTCCTGTTCAAGTTGGAAAAGCTTTGCCTCTATCCCTTCTAATGAATTTTGATTCATTTTCACACCTCTTTATCTATTATTATCTCGTCAGTATAGTTTTTATATGTTTTATCATATGCAACTAGTAAATACTTTGAATAAGCAAAAAGTGTAGATAAGAAAAATGAATCAACAAAATTGTGCAACTTTGTTAGAATAGCTTAATCAAATTGTACAATTAACGCATACATTGTAGAAAATGCGAATGAAAGGTTGTATATAAAATGGACAAATATGAACATCATGACAGGAAAGAAGAGGGTAAATATCATTATGTTGAAGAAGTGAAAGAAAGATTAAAAAACATTTTTAATCTAAGCAAGAGGCACAAAGCTCAAAGTGAAAAGAACATGCTTAATAAGGAAATAAGATCTATCATTGATATAGTTGAAGACCATAACAAAGCACTATTAGAATCGGAAGAGAATTTTATTAATATAACTACAACATATAAACAAATTAACAATGAAGAGGAGCAGCTACAAATCGAACACGAGGAAATACAAACCAAGGAAGATAATAAAGAACAGTTCCAACAACAATACAATAACCTTGTTAGTCAATTAAATATATCTATTAAAGACTTAACAACACAAATTAACGATAACATGATTACATCTGAAAATGCATCAGATCAATCAAGAATCCTAAGTAAATTAAATCGACTATCGGCCCTAGAAGAAATCATCAATGAAATACTAATTACACAAAATGAAATGCAATCCTCTCTTAATACATTAGAATATGCAGTCACATCTAACCTTTCTGACGAACTATCCACACACTTCCAACAACTTGAATCGAAACTATCAAAACCATTATCAGAAGATAACACACCACAAACGACAGACTCAATTAACGAAGAGGAACTTAAGAACAATAACGTTAATACAACTAACAATAAGAAAGCCATGATTTCTAACGACAATTGGTTCTATCATACAATCAGTAATCAGCCGAATCTATCCAAATTACCGAAGCCTCTTGATAAAAAAATAAATAAAGAGCTGACACCACCAAAAAAACCAAAAGCTACTAACCATTCTGAGCAAACTGCTTCTCAACAAGTTCAGCAACAACCAATCGAACATGATAAACCGAATGGACTTTTATCACAACTTAAGAATTGGATGGACAATATATAAGGTGAAGCTTCCATCAGTGAGGATATTCCTTCATCTCCACTGATGGTTAGTTGAGCCAATTGGGTCATGATACATTCACTCGCTCAAAATGTTCAACAGTTGGAAATGGATCATAGAAATGGTGCAATAGCTTCTTCCATTGTTCGTATTCACTTGATTGTCTGAATCCAACTGTATGATCTTCTAAGTTCTCCCATTGGACTAGCAGTAGGTATTTTCCATCTTCTTCAATACAACGTTGTAACTCATGTGAGCGATATCCTTTTATTGATGAAATGATAGGAGATGCCTGACGAAAAGCATCTTCAAATTGTTGTTCCAACCCATTTTTCACTTGCAGCATCACCGCTTCTAATATCATAGTAAACCTCCTTCTATTCTATTAATAAGAGTAATTCCCGAACAAAGAATACATAAAAGCTGACCACCTCAATTGCATAGTCAGCTTGATATCTTTTATGTATGATGCACAACCTCATACGCATTGAGCTCATTGTTACTTGGTTGTTCTTGTTTTTTAGCTTCGCCACTCTTCCCTCTTTCAGAATGGGCTTTACGAAATGCGTCACTATTTACCCAGTTCTCATAATCTAACTTAGACTCCCACTTCGTAAAGACAACTTGCTTACCATCTTCCTTCTCATTGTCTAAAAACATAAACTCAATGCAACCGGGAACCTCTTTCATATTATTTGCACTTGCTCCAAATCGCTTCTTCATCGGTTCTTTCGCTTCTTTTGGAATGTATAACTCGTTCATTACTACGTACATATCCCATTCCTCCTTCTGAATATTCGGTATTTATATATTATATAGCAAAGCAAATCAACATCCTAATAATAGGTTTTAATGATTTTGTCCTCACAAATCATTCACACCACTATTGAATTGGGCTATAATAAATTTATATTTGATGAATTGTGGATTAGAAGGTATATACTATAATTCCTTTCTAACTAACCAATAACAAAGGAGGATACAACATGGGATTCGCTCTAATTATGGTTGTGTCGTTAGCGTTCCTAACTGCTATCTTTACAGCTGGTTATAACGATAAACCAGGTAAAGCAAAGTAATTAGAAATCATTCACACATGATATGTATACAGTAATGAGAAAACACGCCCTCACATGGAAGGCGTGTTTTCTCATATCTAGCTTCGGTAACTAGAAATCAAGTTCTGATAATCCTGCTGACGTAATGCCTCATATACGAGGATTGCAGCTGTATTTGAAAGGTTCAATGAACGAACATGTTCTGTCATCGGTAGACGAAGACAACGCTCTTTATTCGCTGCGATTAATTCATCTGGTAGACCATTTGTTTCACGACCGAATACAAAGAAATAATCTTTGTCTATTTCATTATACTCATATGATGTATGATTACGTTCACCAAACTTTGTCAGATAGAAAAACTCTCCATCTTTATACTTCTCAAATAACTCGTCTAATGAATCATAATAACGAACATCAGCGTATTTCCAATAATCTAGTCCAGCACGCTTTAACATCTTATCGTCAGTTGAAAAACCTAACGGGCGAATTAAATGTAATGTTGTATTCGTTGCTGCACAAGTACGAGCAATATTTCCCGTATTTGCAGGAATTTCAGGTTGATACAACACGATATGCAAACCCATTATGAACACCTCTTCTATACGCTTTCTTAAATAACTTCATTATTATAGCATTTTTTCACGTAGTTAAAAAGAAGAGATACCCTGTTCACTAGTCTTGACTAAGTATATGAAAGAATTTGTATTTAATATCTGGTGTCCATGCAGCGGAATCTTCATACTTCCAATACCTCATCCGACTATCATTCGTATGTGCATTCACAAGCGGTTCATTCTGATCATCCTTCGCTACAACAATTGTATTATGATCCCATTTACCAGTACCTTGGAAATCATAACAAATCACATCACCAGGTATAAGCTCTTGTGCTGAATGTTTTTCTTTTGCTTGTAAACCTTGCTTAGCTCCACTTAGGTACCATCGTAATGAATGTGCAACAGCCCAGCTATAACTCCAATTATTCCCACTATACCACCAACCCTTTGCGCGATTCGGATGTCCTGTCATCGGTGCACCTCCTGCTCGCAAGCATTGTGAGATAAAGTTCGTACAATCGACATCAAAATCACGATAGGCAGGATTCCGACCATCCCACCATTTCTCCGCGTACTGCACTGCTTTACGACGATCGTAATAATAAGCTACTCGCTCTTTATTCCCCTCAAATAATGAGAGTTCATCTATCTGCTCAGCTTTCACACTAACCCTTCTATCTTCTATCAATGCTCCTTTTTGAAAGGTTGCACATCGTTGTTCATTTTGTTCCTCTATATAAAAAAATCCACCTTGCTTCACAAGAAATTCAATCTTAAGTCGGTACTCGATTTCCTTCTTATTAAATACAGATCGTTCCCTGCTTGGGAATGCTTCAACATTTGTTTTAACGATTTCTGCTCCTCGCTTTTTAAACATTTGCTTCTTTCTATCAAAGACTACTTGCTCCTCATCTATAACCTCGTTATCAAGACGTGAATTAATTAAATAATCGAACCGTTTGAATGTTCGTTCCTTTAATATATCAACCCATGCCATCACTTCACCGCCTTAAGTGACTTTTGTAACAAACTATGCAAAGTACGAGAACTTGAGAACGAATATTATAAACTCTATAGGTACACGTAACAGTAGAAAAAAGCACAGAGACATAAGATGAACTGCCCCCTGTCAAGTAGACAGTGGAAATAATAAAAATGATTTAAACGGCTTTAGCTCTATATTCTATAGGG
>NZ_MJEH01000025.1 GCF_001742425.1 Bacillus solimangrovi | reverse complement strand
ATTTTATACTTAGCTAACTCTTCATCTGTTAAGTCGTTAATATCAACAAGCTCATTTTCAATTTCTACATATCTAGCTGACCCTTCTGTAACTTGAGTAGCTTGTTTGCTTACTTCATCTGTTAACTCAAATACTGCTACTTCCTTATCCATTGATGCGTACGAAACTGCTGATACTCCACTTGCTAATAATCCACCTGCTAATGCTACTGCTAATAAGTTCATAATAACTCTCTCCTTTAAAATATTTTCAATTCATCATGTAGTGCTGAACTGTTTCTCTTTTGCCTTGTATCTCCTTCACAACTCCATTTAACCATTCTCGTTTGTACTTCAAGTGAAACTAACCTGTAGTTCATGTGAAGTTTCTTAACTAATGAAACGTAAAAAAAATCTCTCAGAATATATCTAAGAGATTTCATTAAGTGCAATGTAGATTCAAAATACTAAGTATTTTTGAAAATTAGATATTCGTGGTGAGGATTTGAAAAGAAAATTTATATAATTTAATAGATTTTTAGAAATAGAAATAAATGCATGCTCAACCAAAATACTATGAAACGGCTTATTATCCTTGTTTCTTATTAAAGTATTTACCATATATATGTATATAAGTTTGTTACTATATTATTCACCCATTAATTACACACTGGAAATAATTGACGCTTATTTATTATTAGAGTAAGATATTATAGTTAAAATTTGAAAGGTGGTATACATAGTAATGAAGAAGTTATTTGTAATCGTTTCTGCAGTTATGTTCCTGCTTGTTGGATGTTCTTCCACAGATCCAACATTTAAAGAAGCACTCACTAACTCAATGAAGTCTGATTCATATGAATATAAGACAACATTGTCTGCTGATATTGATGTACAATCTTTAAATCTACCCGAAGAAGATCAGCAAGTTTTTGAACTACTGAAAGGTGGAATAACGCTTGAGCAAAAGCAAGTAAGTCCTGATAGAATTTATGTGAAGTATTCACTTGTCGATGATGAACCGTTACGCAAAATGGGATACTGGTCGGCTGAAGAGCAGGCAGCACTAGAATTCATGGTTGATGTTGATACAGTGTTCTTCAAGACTTCTGCAGATCCTTATTATTTTGAAGTTGATTTTAGTTCTGAAGATGTTGATGTCTCGCTTATGATGGCTGAGCAAATGAAAGCCCAGGAGCTTATGTTAGGCGCTTTTGAAGATTATATGGAACAATTTGATTATGAGATTAACAATCTAAAAGACAAAGGTTGGCAAACAGTTGAAACACCTGAAGGTAGCGAAAAAGTAAGAATGATCCAAGTAAAGTTTGACGTTGAAGATATTCTTGAGTTTGCTTCTTATACACTTGGAAACTTAGCTGAATACGAGAGCTTAAACGACCTTGCAACAGAGTTCACGACATTGTTACCAGAAGATGATAGATTAAAAGAACAAGAATTATCAGATGGTGTTCAAGATTTCCGTAATGGATTGCTTCTAGGAAAAGCATTTATAGACGGAACGACTAAGGAAAGCCTCGAGCAACTGTATGAAATGGATATCGATTTCTCAATTGAATCAGAGATCGGGCTTTCTAAACCAAAGAAGTCGATGGTAAGTGAAAATACAGAAATTAACTTAAATCTACGTGATCAGGATACTGGTGAAAACATAAAGGCAGTAATCAACAGTGAATCACTGATTTGGAATGTTAACAAAAATGTCGAATTACCAACGGTAGATAAGGCAGTCGACTACGAAGACTTTGTAAGTTCAGTAGGAAACATTAAACAACTACCAGATTCTACACCTGTGAAAAAATATTTATTAGATGAATTTAGAGCTGAATTCTATATTGATGAGCCATATGCATTCATTAGATCAGATTGGTTTGAATATGATGAAGCTTCTTATATCAGTAATGGTAGAACAATGGTTCCAGTTACAGCGATCACTGATTGGTTAGGTGGAAGCTCAAAGTGGAATCAAGAAACACAAACATTGAAAGTAATGGTTGATAATCAAACATTTGATTTCACATTAAGTAGTAATAAAGTAATCGTAAATGGTACAGAAAAAATGTTGAATGCACCGTTTGAAATAAAGAACGATACTAGCTTTGTTCCAGTATCATTTATTGCAAAAGAAATTGGAGCTAAGATTGACTTCTATCCTGATTACTATACAGTTGATATTTATTTTGAATAAGAAAAAATAAAATGCCTACTCCTATTACTTAGGGGTGGGCATTTTGTTTGATAGTAGTGATCATTATGATTTACTGGTCGATCAACATTCCGATCTTAATCAATTTTGTTTGAAAGAAGTACGAACTGAAAGAGTTAATCAACATCTATTTTTTACTGCAACATGCATCTCCGTTATTGCTCGTAGTATCAGAATGAGCACTACAACAGACCTCTTCTGTATCGTTATTTATATCTGAAGAAGAATTAAATAAACGAATAAGTTCTTCAGGCAACAAATGATTTAATTCTTTCATGTTTAGATGATAATAACTCCATGTTCCTCTTGTTTCTCTTGTTAAAATATTTGCATCGAATAATATTTTTAAATGATATGATAATTTAGATTGAGTCATATTAACAATTGGAGCTAAATCACAAACACACATTTCACCCTTTTGGTTTAGTATATTCAGGATATGAAGTCTCTTTTTATCTGCTAGTGCCTTAAACTTCATTTCATATTTTAAAAAGGTTTGCTCTGATGATAGGTCTTGTAATGTAATTTGATTATCCATGTGTGCTCTCCTTGTGTCATGCTATTTATTGTTAGATATTTCAAAATAATAAATCATTATGTTTTTAAATCGAATTTTCTTGATTAATGTAATTATAACCTGTGATTTTCTGTGATGCAATTTATTAATCAAACTGTTTTGATTTAACAAATTATATATACACCCTATAAAAATCTAAATACCCTCATTTTACTTATTTTTTGTAATTAAATTTGATTGGCTACTATTATTCTCGACGTTAGCTTTGGAACTCGTTAGTAACCAAAATAACGATAATAATAAAGATACTCCAGCAGATATCCAAAATAAATTTGCCAAACCAACCTTTTGCTCCATTATGTAGCCGGTAATGGGTCCGAGCGCTGAACCAAAGTCTACAACTATAGCGTAGATAGTCATAATGAATACTTTATTATTTACTCTCGAAGCACAATCCGTAATGATTGAATCAATGATCGTATTAATAATCGAAGCAATTATTAGATTAATAAACAATATTGGCAACCAAATTCCCAAATGAATTGGTAAAGGAATTAAAAATAAAAAGATAGCTGAACAAACTAAAAACACTTCAAGTAAGGTATTTTTTTGCTTTGTTTTATCAAGTATACTCCCAACTTTAGGAGTAATAAACGGTAAAACACCCCACCTTAATGCCTGAATTATTCCTGCAACCGTTGCTGCTCCTATTACGATTCCAACTAACTCAATTTCATTTGTAAGTTTTATATCGATAATATGACTTAATATAGCCGTTAACATCCCCATAAGAAGCATATTAAAAAGTAATGCTGTAAATAGTATTTTTACAATTGTTTTATTCATATTTATTTTCAAGTTACGAATTAAAGATGTTTTCACTTTTTTAACTTGATTTTCATTTGTATAAATTGCTTTTGGAATGTATTTA
Organism: Bacillus solimangrovi; assembly: GCF_001742425.1. Classification (GTDB taxonomy): domain Bacteria; phylum Bacillota; class Bacilli; order Bacillales; family Bacillaceae_N; genus Bacillus_AV; species Bacillus_AV solimangrovi. Next base: position 37,194 of record NZ_MJEH01000025.1, on the reverse strand, counting down.
AAAACAAAAGAAATACAAAAAAATGCTAAGGTTCCTAATACAATACTTATTATTTTCAAACCGAATAAATCAGCGAAAAATCCACCAATTAACATCCCAACAAGGCTTCCAAGATTAAATAACCCATTATAAGTTCCCACCAGATTGCCTCTATTTGTATCAGTGGAGAGTTGCAAAATTAATAAATACCCCCCAAGTTTGAATAGAGCCCATGCAATTCCCCAAGTAGCTCTGAGAATAATCCAAATTCGAAAATCTGCAACAATTCCGTAACCAACAGTAGAAATACCACTTAATACGACCGCAATCAGAATGACCTTTCGAAAATTTACTTTTTTGTAGATATACCCTATTAATGGATTTAAAGGAAGCCTTACAAACCGATTGATTGAAAGAAGCATTCCCACCTGTACCAAGGAAGTTAATCCAATTTCCTTCCATTGAGTAGGCAATACAATATATAACATTGCGTCTCCAGCTAAACACAGTGCGGTAATGAGGGCAAGTGCGATAATAGTTTGTTTACTTGATGAATCCGATTGCTCCTCTAATTTGTGAGAAGCAATCGGATATATCTCATTTTTACTTTTTCTTTTTAACCACAACATGAATTTCCATTGTTACTATTAGTATTTGGACTAGGGTCACAACAGCTATTCACAATTCCTTTTCCTATACCTGAGCTACAAACCCCTGTTTCAGGTAAATCTAAATGCACTTCTTTTGCTCTTTCTAGATCTCCTGTTAAATAATCGACTATAGAACGAACTTGTTCATATCCTGTTGCAAGTAAAAATGTTGGCGCCCTTCCATAACTTTTCATTCCAACGATGTAAAAGTTTTTCTCTGATTGTCTTAATTCTGCTTCACCATGTGGTCTTACAGTTCCACAGCTATGAATATTCGGATCAATCAAAGGTGCTAAAGCTTCTACACTCTCAACTGTTGGATCAAGATCTAATCTAATTTCGTTTAAGAATGAAACATTGGGTCTAAATCCAGTACTAACAACAAGTTCATCGATATTACTTATCTTTACTTCGTCTGTGTTCATATCACCATTGACACTAATTTTCCCCATATTCTCTCTAACATCACGAATATAAAAAGGTGTAAGGACTTTAATCTCGTTCGATTCCACCAACTTTTGAATTCTAATTCCAAGCTCTCCACGTGCTTGTAATTCATCATTTTCCTGTCCACCATATGTCTCACGAACATGCTTCTTTCGAAGTACCCAATAAATCATTGTATCTGGAAATTTTTCTTTTAATTGTGCGAAGTCAAGTAGTCCATTAATAGCTGAATGTCCACTACCTACGACCATTATCGATTTATTTTTATAACGGTCTTCTAGTTCATTTACGTTAGGAATTCCATAATGAATCCGATCTTTTAACTGTTTTTCTGCTTTTGTCCAAATGCCGTTAGATAGTGCAGGGTTAGGACTTTTCCAAGTACCAGATGAATCGATGACTGCTTTTGCTTCGAACACTTTTATTTTCTCATCAATTTCTACATAAACCTCGAAAGGCACATTTTCTCTTTGAGCTGTTTTTAATTTATTTAACCCTTTCTTCGCAACACCGACAACTTTTGCATTCAAAACGATGTTCCCTTGTAGTTCTGGAAGTTTACTTAGTGGTAAAAGATACTTTTCTACAAGATCCTTACCTGTTGGTAAATCATCTTCATATGGAGCTAACCAGCCTGAATGTTCAAGTAATTGTCTTGAAGCCTTATCAATGTTATATTTCCAAGTAGAAAACATCCTTACATGCCCCCACTCAAGAATACTGGAACCAACCGTATGTCCTGCTTCAAATAAAATGAAGTCCTCTCCTTTTTTTGTCAATTGAGCAGCTGTAGCAAGGCCAACTGGTCCACCACCAATTATCGCAACTGGAAGAGAAGAATTTTGCGTTTGATTCATTTTCCATTACCTCCTAAAAAAGGGTTATTATATTTTTAAAATCAAAAATAATTGATTAATCATATCGAAAAAAATTGATTAATAGGCTATAATTGATTAAAGAAGATACTAAATATTATAACAGATTTTTTTAGGAATAAATTGTATTTTAACAGCATCTTATTAAATCAATTTTTTTTGATGTTTTTATTATAACAACAGCTCCTCTCTTACACAAGTAATAAATCAATTTTTTTTGATTTTATATATTCATAATAAAATTCACCTTTGTTTTGGCTATGGTTTTTAGTTCGTAGATAGATGTTTAATGAGCCTAAATAAAAAACAGCTACCACTTTGAACTGTACCTCCAATTGTTTGATTATATGTCTAACAACTGGGATGCAGTTCACTTAAAGTAACTGTTTTTTGATATGTATTTCTTTAAATTAATTTACTTATTCCAAAGTAGAAGCTACAGCAAGACTTGTATTGCGAACCTCATCTGAATCTAATTCTTTATTATACTCAATAAGAACGTCGTAGCCATTGTTCTCTCCATATTGAACGAGGCTATGGTTAACCATTACTGCACCACGCAGTTCTTCTATTGGGTGATTATCTGCTATTTTCTCTTCATACACAAAGTATCGATCATATTTTTCTTCTAGTTCAGGATAGTCAGCCAAATCAATCTCTTGGAATGTAAATCCTTCTTCATTAGCTTGTCTTTCTTTTAAAATTTTAATTGTAGCTTCATCGCTTTTTTTGATATCAATATTGTCAGAAACATATTGTCCATTTTCATTTTCTTCTACAAGTTTTGAAACATAAATTCCAGCTCTACCGTTTTCGAATTGAAGGGGCGAACTTGCTGCATCATAGTCTCCCTCTTCTTCGCTATAGAATTGTCTATCAGTGAAATTCATTTCATATTCTTCAAAAGCCTTAATCTTTTTGCCTAGTTGCAACTCTTGAGTAACTGCTTTAAATGACATTGTTTCACCTTTTACTGTAAAAGTAACTACATCATCAGATGGTTCCTCTAACGTTTCTGTCGTTGTAGCTTCTTCTGTTTTCTCATTTGTGTCTGCTGTGACCACTTCTTCTGTAGTTGTTTCCTCTGTTTTCTTTTCGTCTCCAGAACATGCTGTTAAGCCGATAAGACTTGCTGATAGTACTGATAACATAATTAATTTCTTCAATTTTTATTGCTCCTCTTTGATGTAAGATAAGGATTTAGTATACACTAACATTCTTGTTTTTGACAACTATTTTAATATAGAGTAATTAATACAAATTTTAGTAAATGTGAATAGTAAAGGTTGCTTTATAAATACAGTGAAAAACGATCAAAAAAGTCCACAACGTAACTACTGATGGTTTTAAAAGTAAATTTTGTAACATTAAAAGAAGAAATGAACGACTTCAACTTCAATCCATCTCGTAGAATAAAATTCATTTTATTTCAAAACAGGTTTTCGTAATTTGTTATTTAAAAATAACGAATATTTAATTTCATTCATGTAGTTTAAGGAGAAAATAAAAGCTTTTATTTTGCCAGCTAATAAAAAAGTTCTTTTCCTAGTAAGAGAATATTAATACATATGTTTTTCTCAACTAACTACGCAAAAAAAAGACAGCCCTCTTAAGAGACTGTCTTTAAATTTACACATATACTTTATCTGCCTCTTCCTTTCGAAAGAAGCTCTTCATCGCATTATAAACATCTGATTTTTGCTTTAAAATATAATGGCGGAATTTTTTATCGTCGATGCTTTTGTATGCTGACATGAGTGTGGAGTGTCGGTTGTATTGGTACAATAGGCCATGTTGTAACCAGAAGGTTATTCACTTTAAATTATTAATTTAAATTTTTAAATAACCTGGAAGTTAATATATTTTTAATATATACTAGCATTGAAAGAGGAGGTGCAATACTTGTTAAATGATACAGATAAACAAATAATTGAATCTATTGAAAAGCGTATTGCATTAAATCCTGACTATTGGAGTTTTAAAGAAATACGCAAAAAAAGTGGTATCCATAATATTATGCGATATCCAGCAACCATGGTTCCACAAATGTTAGAGGAGCTCATTACCATTTTAGCTGCGGAAACAAATAGTAAAAATATTTTAGATCCATTTATGGGTTCAGGAACTGTTCTTGTTGAAGGTATAAAAAACAAACTAAATGTATACGGTATTGACATTAATCCAATGGCTTATCTATTGTGTAAAGCAAAAACTCAATACGTAAGTACTATTTCTCTAGAAAAAGAATACACTCAACTTATTAATGATATAGAACTAGGTCTACCCTTAAAAAAGATTCATCATTTCACAAATATAGATAAATGGTTTCGTAAGGACATCATTATTGAGTTATCAAAATTAAAAACTCGTATAGAAAGTATTTCAAACAAGCGAGTAAAACTAATTTTTATGATATGTTTTGCTGATACTATAACTGATGTTAAAAACTCACGATCATCAACTTGGAAATTGCATGCTAAATCTACAGAACAAATTGAAAATTTTACATATGATGTACTAAATCAATTTTCCAAAAAATTAAAGTTAACAATAAGTTGGTATAAAAGTCATCTGAATGAAATTAAACTTAATAGCCAACAAAAAAACTCAATTGGTGTAAAAGCAAAAATTTCATGTGGAGATAGTCGTAATTTAAAAAAATCTTTATGCTTAAAGGATTCAAGCATAGACTTAATTGTTACATCTCCGCCTTATGGTGATAACGGAACTACAGTTCCATATGGTCAATATTCTAGTTTGCACTTATTTTGGTTAGAAAATAATAAAGAAATGAAAAAATTCAATACTGAGCTGTTTAAAACTTTTAGTTCAGTTGATAGTCTAAGCTTAGGCGGAAAATTATACCCTATGAGTTTTATTCATGAAACTGAAATTCTTAAACAATCAAAGTCTTTATCTGATTATATAAATAAACTCCTTATAGAAAAACAAGAGAAAAAAGCACGTAAAGTATGTAGTTTCATCATTGATTTTTCGGATTCATTAAGGGAACAAATTGATGTTTTACGTAGCGATGGTTATATGCTACTAGTAGTAGGAAATAGAAAAGTACACAATATAACAGTTCCCTTCGACGACATTATAAAAGAAATCGTATCAAAAAAAACTTTCCTTGTTACATCTTTCCAAAGAAATATTTATAATAAAAAAATTGCAAAAAAAGTCTCAAAAGTAGGAAATTCAGCTGTCGAAACGATGTCAAAAGAAACAATATTAATCCTCAGAAAAAAATAAAGCCTCTTTTGAGGCTTTATTTGTTACAGGAATTCTCATAATCACAATGGTTGCATTTACTTCTATCTATTGTAGCAGCTTTCTCGTAAATATTATTAGAGATTTTATCATGTAATTCCATAATTTTATCTTTTGTTGTTTTAAGATCATTTAGAGTAACAGAAGATGGAGATGATTCTTTGTTATTTAGAGAATAAGAATGTATAGCAGTTGGTATTTTCCCAGTAAATTCGTAATATCCAAGTGCATAAATTTTTAATTGAGCATTCTTCGATACAGTTGACAATGCGTCATCTGAAGATTTAAAATCTACAACAATAATTTCTCCTGATTTATTATTCTTAACAAGATCTACACGACCATTAACAAAAACAGAATCATTCATTTTAAAATCGACACGTTGTTCAACTAACTCAATATGCCGGAATGTATCTGCATTCGTATTAAGGTAGTTTGAAATAACATTCATTGCAGACTTTTTCATATCCTTAACTAATTGTTTCATATGATTACCGTGAGGTAAATGAAGATAATTATCAACCAGTTTTTCAATATCTTTTTTTTCATTAAGTATTTTCCCAGTATTTGCATAAGTTTTATGGATGTGTTCAAGAATATTATGAAGAGATTTCCCATAACCCATACGAACATTCATAGGTGGTTTAAATCCCATTATTGAATTTAGTTTAAACTTGTGTGGACATTCAAAAAAGTCATTTATAGTCGTAAAATCAAAAACCATCTTATTAGGTCTGTGTTCATTACTTTCTTCTTGGTAACGAAATTCTTTATTCAAAAAAATATCAACATTATAGTTAACATAAGGAGAATTAGAAGCTAAAGCATATGGTTTAGGCATTTTATGAACTGCCCTTTTACAACCTGGTTTCTCGTATTCATTTGATTTTGTCATGAACAAATACTTTTTACTTCGAGTTACTCCTACATAAAACAACCTATTCAATGATTCATTTTTTTCCTTATATCTATTTTTAATATCTTTAATTTCAATCTGATTATCAGCTTCGAGAATCCCCCATTCATTGCGCCCTCCCCCACTAGCAGGAGGGAATAAATATTGTTCGCATAAATGAGGCATGAATACTACAGGAAATTCTAATCCTTTTGATTTATGTATACTCATAATCCTCAAACATTTATTTTGTAAAAAGTTCGGTGTAAGCCATCCCTCAGGATACACATTATTGACATCATGTTTCAAAAATTTCAAGAAATAATATAGCCTGTTTTTAGGAATACTTCTAAAGTAAATTTTTTCGAAGTCATCGATTATTGTACTAAATGATGCTAGATTATATAATATACGTTCATTTTCTTCAGTTTCAGATAAATTAAATAAATCCAAAGTAATTATAATATTCTGATATAAATCTTGAAGTGTAAAATCATAAAAATTCAAAGTATCACTGGCAAAGAATTTCTTTTTTTGTTCCAAGAAGTAAGAGTTTAGTTTATCCCACATTTCATCTGAAACATTAAATACACTAAAGATATCCGTTTTAGTTTGTAAACTCCCATACTCCTCATCATACTCTTCTAATGTTTTACCAATTAAGTTATTTATAAAATAATAGAACAATTTTATTATTTCTATTACTTCCTCTTGTTCAAGGAGCTTCTTTGTCCCTTCAATTATATATGGTATACCTGCATCATCAAGCATATTAAGAAGTTCTGGGTTAAAATCTCTAAGTTTTCCTGGTGAATATACAAGAATAGCCATGTCATCATAACCTATAGTTTTACTGTTACCTTCTTTGTCTGTAAGAATTGAACCTTTTAATTTTTCTATCGCTTCTACAATAAAAGAGTTTTCTTTTGTTATATTATCAAAATCATGTTTTGAAATAATATCCCCTTGTTCATATTGATAAGTCTTGTTTGAATCTAGACGTTTATCAAACCTTTTCTTATTTGCCTTTACTACACTTTCTGCAGTTTTTACTATACCTTCACTTGAACGATAATTAATATTTAACGTTTCATTCACACTACCACTAAACTGATTTTCAAAGTCTAGGAAGTTGTCCACATTGCTACCACGCCAGTTATATATTAGTTGATCATCATCCCCAACTACACAAATGTTAATTTCAGGATTAATCAAATGAAGTTCTTGAAGTATTAAATTTTGAATAGTATTTACATCTTGATACTCATCTATAAATATGAACTTTATTTGCTCAGCAATATAGTTTCTAAAGCTATTATTATTGACCAGAGAATGATAAAATTCATTTTGAATTCCTGAATAATCGAAAAATAAATTATTCTCTAATAGATTAATATATTCAGCATATGCACTTGATAAGCCACTGTTTAAATCATTAGGGTTAATGCATTCTTCTCTAATAAAGTTAAATGTATTAAGTAAAGCGGTTAAATCATTCCAAATATATGGCTTAAGTTTATTCGAATTAATTTTTGCTTTGTTGCCAGTACCTGTCTTATAAGGAATTGTAGAAAATATATTTTTATTGTTAAATTCTTTCTTCATTAATAGTTTAGCTTGGATGTCTGAAATAATATCATACTTCCTGTATTCGGGGAAATATTCTTTTAATGTTTCTAAACAGAAGCTATGAATAGTTCCAACTTTAATTTCTGAAAGTCCATGTAAATTTCCCGTTAAACTCTCATACTTAGAAAATATTCTCTCTTTAAATTCTCCTGCAGCTTTTTCTGTAAACGTAATTGCAACAACTTCATTAGGGCTAGCTTTACCACTTTGTAAAATGTTAATAAGTCTTCCAACGGTAGTTGATGTTTTCCCTGCACCTGCACAAGCAGTTACACCTAGATTATCTGTTAGGTTATTTATACATTTTAATTGATTATCATCGTACATCGAAATCCCCCTAAAAAAGAGCTATTTACTACTACGAAAAAAACAAATAAATATTAAAGCTAAACTAATATGTATTTTACAGCGAAAATTACAGAGCATTGCAATTTCAACTACAAAACTCTATATTTTAACACAGGACCCCCAGGGACATACTCTATTGTCCAAAAATTATAATTAATAATATACATTAATAGAACTAATTTTTTGCACTTCAAAAGACTGGAGAAAAACAATAGAGATTTTATCTTCTACTTTTTATATAACTCACAAGAATAGTCATAAATTATAATTTCAAAAAATTTTCATTACTACAAATAATGATAACATTAAATACCATATATTTTAATGTTTTTCTTTTCAAAAGGCAGTATACAAATTACTGGTTCATATTTTTACGTTTTTCATTTGATCTATTTTTCATATGAATACAAATATCTCAATATCAATTAAATCAACTAGTAAAGTAAAGGGGCTATTCAAATACCAAAAAATGGTCAAATTAATTGTTTTTTTCGAGCATCATTGTGGATAACTCTAAACATTTGGTTACTAATAATTGAAGGGCCTTGCAGATTAAAATACTAAAAGTTATGACAACCTTTACACCGTACCAATGGAATTAACCATAAAACCGTAATACTGACGTTAATATTTTAATAATTAGGACATAACCACCGAGCATGTTTATTCTCCTGAAAACATGACCATAATAATGAACAAAGACTTGTCCAGTATTCACAAGGGACAAGCCTTTATCCAGTCTTATCAAGCTCGGCAGCTAGGTAGGGTAGGGATAGCGACCCTCACTAATAACCGAACTCAACTTTACTAAATTTGATTTTCCTCACCCAAAAACCGAGCTACTATAAATAAAGTGACCATCTCCAATTTCAGAAGAGACGGTCAGAATAAAAATTCCATTTGGTTTGTTATTTCTTTTCGTTTTAAATCATTTCTCAATGTATATGATACTTTTTGTTCTTTATTGATTTCAATTTTTTCTACTAATTGAACAAGAAGTCTTCGAATGTCACTGTTTTCAAGATTGTCTTGGTCTTGAAGAGCACTGTTCAATGCGAGCTGCAATGATTGTGAATTAAGTTGATTTTGTTTCAACTCGGTTATCTCTTTCATCTTTTCTTTGATTAAATGTTTTGTTAGCTCAATCCGATTATTTAGATTAACACGGTAAATCGTTATTACATCCATGAGTTTCTTTGAGCGCTCACTAATATCAGCTTTCATTCGTTGCTGTAATTCATTATGTAATTGATTGGCTTGCACTTCGTAGTTGCCTAAAGCAGATTCTAGTCCTTTAATGTCATCTTCAAGTTTCAAAATGTCTCGATTAATACTATTCACAACACCTTGTTGTATTTTTTCTGGATTACTTAATCGAATGTCATTAAGTACTTGGGTTAATACGTTTTCATGAAGTTCATCTGCATCAACCCGAACAGAGCATGAGGAACATTTATAGATTTTACTTCCATACTTTTTGCCATTACTACCACTTGTTCTTTGATCCTTTGTTTGTAAAGGCTTTTGACAATGTTTACACAATACCAAGCCTTTTAATAGAAAGCTGGTTTTAAAATGTTTAGGTGTAATTTTCCGATTGCGTTTGTTCATATATAGTTGCCAACAATGCTCCCATTGTTCTTCAGCAATGACTGGCTCAATGTAACTGCTCTTTATCAAAATCCATGATTCTCGGTCAATAAATGTACCTTTAGCATTCGGTTTACGCTTGCCCCAGCTTATATAACCAGCGTAAAAGGGATTGGTCACGATGGCTTTCACTTTATCTTTCGTCCATTGCTTACCGTGATTACTTTCTTTAGGTAATTGCTTTGCAATCGAATTGAACCCTTCAGCTTTCATATAAAGGTCATAAATCTCTTTTACAATAACTAACTCTTCGGGGAAAGTGATAAAACGATGCTTCTGTTTATCATAACGATATCCATAAGGAGCTTTACCACCAGTCCAATGTCCATGTTTCGCTCTTGATATTAAGCCATCACGCGTTCTGGTTTTGATATTGTCAGCTTCAAACTTTGATAGTCCATCATAGAGCAACTGAACAATAAGTTCATCTTCTTCTGTATCATATAGGCGTTCTGAACGACTCTCGATAATTGGGATACCATAGAGGCGCATCGTCATTCGTATTTGCTGATGCTCGATTGGATTTCTTGCTAAACGGTCACTGCTATAAATTGCTACAAAGTCGAACTGTTGATTGTCTGCTGCGTTTAGTAATTTGCTCAATGCTTTACGCTGAGCAATATTTGTCTTTGTTGCTGAAACGCCTGAATCTAAGTATTCATTAGTGATTTTGCAACCATATTTTTGAACTAAGTTTTCAACAGAATTTCGTTGCATCATCATTTCTTGTTTGTCTGTAGAGTGACGACCATAGAATACAGCCTTCATTCCAGGCTTTAATACTTTAGATAGAGGCATGAGGTGTTGCCCCCTTTACTTCTAAAAATGGATGTTTGAAAACAACTTTATATGATTGAGGTGAGATAAGAACTGTCTCAATAATATCCTTAAACAACTCTTTTTGTTGTTCAGAACTCATGGGTATTTGAATAGTTTCTGAGAAAGCAGGAAGGTCTTGCATTTTTACTTTTTCAGTGAGTTCTTTTGATTCACATAAATCCTGCAAATGGTCGTCTCGTTCTTTCTTTTCTACTGAGAGTTGGTCATACATCTTAATTAATTGATTTTCTAATTTTTCTTTCTCGTCAGTACGTTTTTCATAAAACCATTTCTCAGTTTTTACAACTAACTTTTTGTTTAATTGAGTTATTTTATTGTCGAATAGTTCGACTTGAACGTTCGCTTCATCTTCATATTGTTGGTTATAGCGATGAAACAGTTCCTGAAAATTTGATTTAACTAACGCATTGATAAAATCAATGCAGTGTTGCAATAGTTTCTGCTCAACCATCGTTTTTTCTATAGCTACCTTAGCATGGTTTTTACATACATATTTGTAAGTTACCTGTTCTTTGCGCCTGTATGCTTTTCCGATAAGAGGAGAGTCACATTTCTTACAAATTACTAGACCTTCAAGCAAGTAAGGTACATCGTTAGTAATTCGTTTTGTCTTAGATGAAGAAAGCTTATCAAGCAATGCGTTTGCTTCCATCCATTGGGCTTCATCCACTACAGCAAGATGTTCATACTTTCTTTCTAATGTCTGATTGGTGATTGTTAATGTTCGTAAACCCATGTATGTTGCATTCATCACGGTTTTCTTAATTAAAGATACAGTCCATGATTTATCATTTCTTGTGTATTGTCGCTTGTCCATTACCTGCTTTAGTTCTCGCAGTGATTGGTAGTCGCCTGTTACTAGTTCATCAAAGATAAACTTAACAACTTCAAGTTCAGACTCATTTAGTTCAATTGTTTTAGTAGATTTATCGTATGAATAACCAAATGGTAGGTTACCGGGATTTATTCCACGTTGGAAGTTTGCTTTTATCGTTTCTTGAATGCGTTCAACAATTTGTTCACCTTCTCGCTGAATGATACCAGCCATTAATAACTCAAGTAGTTCACCAACAGCTGAGAATTGAATAGGTACTTCATTTTCAGCTGTAAAAATGACATTCACATCTTTCTCACGTAATAGGTGATAAACCTCAATATAATCAACGGCTTTTCTTGCTAACCGATCTCGTTTATATACAAAGAGGTTTTGAACTTGTCCATTATTAATATCTTGTAGCAATTCACTTAAACCTTGTCGTTGTTCCTTCATTGTTTTACGTCCTGATACGGCTTCATCTACATATTCTCTTTCAATTGGTAGCACATGGTTTATCGAACAGTTTGTAGCCATTTGTCGTTGCATTTCAATTGAGTTCTCTTGAATGCTCGTGGAACTGCGATAATAGGCAACTGTTTTCATATACTCCTCCTTCATCTAGTTGTTCTATTACAACCTATGCTGTTTTAAGAGGGGCTAGTCCTTTGGATTTGATTGCTGTTTTAGAAGTTGCTTTTTTACGATTTCAATGTATATTTCAAACCACTTCTTTGCGGCTTCTGGGTCGTGTACATAACTAATTGATTCTAACGTTATTTCACGTTTTCTCTTCATCACATTCACCTTTCTAGGAGGCTTTAACTTATGAATGAACTTGGACAAAAGATACGAACAATTCGAACTCAAAAAGGGATAGGGCTTAATGCACTAGCAAAAAAATTAGATATTTCATCTGGTTATCTCAGTAATCTCGAAACAGGAAAGACTGATACGGTACAGCTTTCAATTATTCCTAAACTGCAACAAGAACTGAACATTAATTGGAGTGATATTTTTCAGTCTGAATCGAACTCAACTGAGCAATTTAATGAAATCCACTTCCGTATCGAGCGATTAAGTCACCACCTTAAAGAGCTTGAGAAGATTAGACCAGATATTGCTCAATACCTTATTTCAATCGTGGAACAAGGGATCGACACCTTTCAAGAAGGTCAACCATATCATTAGCAAAACTCCTATTCTTTATTCACTATCTGGGCAATCGTTCATAAAAATGAATAATAGTAAACAAAAAGAGAGAGCCTAACCACTAGTAATTAGTGATTGGGCTCTCTTCTTCTGTTTGACAGCTTACAGCTGCTTCAACCATGGCTTTTAAAATGGGATTCTGTTTTTCCCACTCTTGTTTGTACCATTCTCGTTGTTGTTCCTTATCCATTAATGCAAGTGACGAATGTATGACTACAGTCGAATTTCCATACTTAAATTCTTTGATTGTCCATTCCCCCTTTGTCTATCTGTATGCAAAAGGAGAAGGAGGACATCCCAATTGTTCTTCATCACTTCTCGACATCCAATTCATTCGCAAGTTATTACTCATTCATGCATATATATCATTTTAAAGGTACGGTTATGGACAAGTATTCAGGCAGGTGAACAAGATGTATCGACCTACAAACCTTGATGTTTTTATATACTTACGCAAAAGTCGAAAAGATTTAGAAGAAGAAAAACGTGCTAATGAAGAAGGACGCGGCTTTGATACATTAGAACGTCATCGCAAGCAACTATTCGACCTTGCCAAGAAAGAAGATCACAACATCATTGATATCTATGAAGAAATCGTTTCTGGAGAATACATTTCAGAAAGACCGAAGATGCAAAAACTTCTACGTGAAGTTGAGTCCGGCATTGTAGATGGCGTACTTGTAATGGACCTAGATCGACTTGGCCGTGGTGATATGGTCGACCAAGGGACAATTTATCGTGTATTTCGCTTTTCCGAAACACTCATCATTACACCTACTGAAATTATTGATCCGAATGATGAAAACCAAGAGCTTACTTTCACAATAAAATCACTTGTTGCTAGAGAAGAATTAAAAGCAATTGTAAAACGTATGCAACGTGGTAGAAGAGCATCTGCAAAAGAAGGAAAATCAATTACTAAAGCTCCTCCATATGGCTACTTGCGTGATGATAACTTAAAACTATATCCAGACCCTGGAAAAAGCTGGGTCGTGCAGAAAATTTTCGAATTGATCGCAAATGGACATGGACGAAAATCTGTTGCTGAAGAATTAGATAGATTATCTATTAAACCACCTGAAGGAGTTTATTGGAACCCTTCAACAATCTCAGCTATCATCAAAAACGAAGTTTACCTTGGACATATTATTTGGGGCAAAGTAAAATACATCAAACAAAACGGGAAATATCAACGCCGAAAAATGCCCGAAGAACGCTGGCAGCGTCATGACAATGCCCATGAGCAAATCGTTCCTCGAGAACTATTTGACAAAGCAAATACATCTCATAAAAAGCGTTGGAGACCTCCAACTACAAAAACAAAGAAACTCTCAAACCCTCTCGCTGGTATTTTAATTTGTGAATTATGTGGTCATTCAATGGTCTATCAACCACGAAAAGATCGCCCAAACCCACAAGTAAGGTGTGTTCAGTCTTCATGTAAAGGAAAGCAAAAAGGGGCGGCACTATCATTAGTAGAAGAACGAATTTTGCAAGGACTTAAAGAAATTGTCGATACATTTGAAATACGGGAGGAAATGATTGAAAAGAAGCAAGAGCAGAATAGTGATATACCGTTGAAACAAAAAGCTTTGAAGAAGAAAGAACAAGAACTTGAGGAATTGAATAAACAGAAAAGTAACCTTCATGACTTCTTAGAGCGTGGGATTTATGATGTGAATACGTTTATGGAACGGCAGAAATCGATAGTTGAGCGTATTAAAGCTGCTAAGACTGAAATGGGGCAACTTAAGAAAGAAATCGAGAAAGAATCCTTTCAGGAAAAAAGCATGCATGAGTTTGCTCCGAAAATTAAAAGTGTGTTGGAGGCTTACCATGTAACAGAGGATATTGAAAAGAAAAATCGGATGCTTAAATCTGTTCTTGAAAAGGTTTCTTATATCAGAAAGAAAGATTGGAGGGAGAAAGATGAATTTGTAATTGAAATTTTTACTAAATTATAGAAAATTATTATACACTTCAACCATTTTTCATACTCCATAGTATGGTATAATTATCTAAATTTTTTTTATAGGATGATAAGAGATGTCTAAAAATTACAAAGAATCTTTAAATAAAAGTTTTAATTTATCAATGGGACAAAAACTTTATGAACTTGTGTTACCGTTTATACAAAGTTCTATGCGAGAAGAATTTAATATTTTTCTCATAGGCAGTGATATAAAAAACAAACAAAGTTTAAGAGCAAAAATTTATAATTCATTAGAAAATAACCAGAATTTCAATATTTTTTTTCCTGAATTAATATTTGAAGAACAAATTTTTCAGCAATACCATGATTTATTAACATTAGAGAATTTGCTTGCTGAAAGCGTTGATGCCGTAGTTATGTGTGTAGAGAGTCCAGGGTCTTTCACTGAGTTAGGGGCTTTTTCAAATCACGAGCAATTAAAAAATAAATTAGTTGTATATTTAAATTCAAAATACAAAAAAGATAAAAGCTTTATTAATTTAGGACCAGCTAAGTTTTTAAAAAAACATACAAACTCTAAAGTAATACATATAAATCCAGATGAAGAATTTGATATTTATAAGAAAAAAAAATTAATGCAAGCTATTAAGTCTATAAAAAATCAGGGCTCATTACTAAGATATAATTTATCAAATCCCCTGTTTGCCGAAAAGTTCCTATTAGCTCTTTTATATGTATTTGAAAACTTAAATAAATACGAAATTACTGAAGTTTTTAATCATATTAATAGTAACTCTTCTCTTAACAATACGGATAAAGGAATACCTACTTCTTGTTTAAGTATTTTATCTCAAAGAGGGGAACTTATATATAATTCGAACAAAAAACAGTATACTTTATCTGCTAAAGGAAGAATTAAGTTAACAGAGGAATATTCTAACAAGTTTATTCATGGTAAACTAGACAATATTAGGGTAAGAGTGTTAAACTTCAAACTAAGAAAATTAAAAATGGTCTAAAGATTCCTTAGAATCCGTCTTTGGAATAGTGTTTCGCTATTCTGGTATAAACACACATTTTTGCAAAACATCACCATAAAGATTGCCATCTTTATGGCGCTGTTTCGCAAATTACACTTAATTGTGCTCAAGAATCTTTACATTCTTAACCCCAATTAAGTGCAATTTAATTTTGGTAAGGTTCTTTAGACCTAATATTTTTTATGGTGTGATTAATTTGAGTAATATAGCAAGCAGATTTTTAAACCTTCCTACTATTAATAACTTAAAGGACCTTTCACTTTTAATGAATTTAAGTGAACATTTCCTTAATCAACTATCCAGAAACGTTGATTATCAATACAAAGAAGTAAAAATCAAAAAGAAAGATGGGTCGAAAAGATTATTAGCTTGTCCAACCCAACGCTTAAAGGCCGTCCAAGCATGGATTCTAAGAAACATATTAGAAAAGTTATCCTGTGATAGTTCAGCAACTGCTTATATTAAAGGATACAATCTCAAAAATAACGCACAAATGCATACTGGTAGTAGCTTTTTTCTATGCCTTGATATAAAAGACTTTTTTGGTACTATTCCTCAAAAACATGTATATCAACTATTTAGAGCTTTAGGTTACAATGAACATGTTTCAATTATTCTTTCAAACTTTTGTTGTTACAAAGGAGTATTACCACAAGGAGGAGTAACTTCTCCTATTCTTTCTAATCTAATTAACATTAGGCTTGATAGAAGAATCCAAGGCTACGTAAGTAAAAGAAATATAACATACACAAGATATGCTGATGATATTACACTTTCAGCAAATAACCCTGACAAATTAATAAAGGTTAAGGGTTTTGTTGAAAAAATTATTAAAAATGAAGGTTATATATTAAATGAAAATAAAGCAAGGTTCTTAAGACCTGGTAATCTAGTAAAGATAACTGGCTTAGTAATATCCACAGATGGCTCTATTAGTATAGGAAGAAAGAAAAAGAGACTTTTAAGAGCAAAAATACATAAATTATACTTTGATACAAACTTAAGTAAATTAGAAAAAGACAAGTTATCATTACATATTAATGGATGGTTCTCCTTTTTAAGGTCCATCGATCCCGATGGACTTAATCAACTTAAATTATATACAAAAAAACTTAAACAAAAAAAAATCAAACAAAAAAAGTATAAAATCTCACAAAAAATGAATAAACAAAAAGAACATCAATTATCAATTTTTTAAAAAAATAGCCCTAACAAGCAACATTGAACATTTTGAAACAGCAATAATTTTTTTCAAGTTATTGCTGTTTTTATGTACTTTCATTTTAATATTAAAACCTACACTCTAATTCAGGCAGGGTACATCCTCGCCAACTATACTGATTCACTTCCCCATACCCGAACATGCTACTTTTCTTCATTAGTTCTTCCACGTATTTTAGACAGCGTGCGTTGTCGGATGTTAGGTTGTCGCCATCTGAGAAATGGAATGGATAGATGTTGTAGTGTGTAGGTGAATATTTCGCATCAACAAGTTCGAGTGCTTTGCGATATGCGGATGAACAAATCGTACCTCCGCTTTCGCCTTTTGAGAAGAAGTCGTCTTCAGATACGACTTTGGCTTCGGTATGGTGTGCGATGAAGACAATTTCGACAGTTTCGTATTTCGTACGAAGGAAACGTGTCATCCAGAAGAAGAAACTGCGTGCCATATATTTTTCCCAGACACCCATTGAACCTGACGTGTCCATCATGGCAAGTACAACTGCTTTTGATTCGGGACGAACAACTTCATTCCATGTTTTGAATCGTAGGTCTTCTTTCGTAATTGGAATGAACCCTGGTTCTCCACGCATCGCATTTCGTAAGAATGCATTTTTCATCGTACGTTTCTTATCTATGTTACCCATTAGACCTGTTTTTCGTACATCATTGAAGGCGATGTCTTCAACGACATTTTCATCACGTTCTTTCTGTTGGAGATTCGGTAATTCAAGTTCTTTAAATAATGCTGCTTGAAGTTCTAACAGTGATACTTCTGCTTCATAATAATCTTCACCTGCTTGGTCACCAGGTCCCTTGCCTTTTCCTGCTGCTTTCTGACTTGGAGAACCATCGCGCGCAATGACATCTCCTATTTTACTGTCACCTTCACCTTGACCAACATGTTTATTCTTATCATAGTTATAACGAATTTTGTATTCATCTAATGAACGAATTGGAATTTTGACGACATCACGACCATTGGACATGACGATGTTCTCTTCAGTAATCAAATCCGGAAGATTATTCTTAATTGCCTCCTGCACTTTCTCCTTATGACGCTGTTGATCTTCAAATCCCTTGCGGTGGAGGGACCAATCTTCCTGAGAAATGACAAAGCTCTTGTCTTCCATTATCCTTTCCCCTCCTTCAAGTTCAATTATTACCCAACATTATGACAATGAAGGGTTATACTATAGTATGCAAAACTTGTATGAACTTGCGACTTAGAAAGAAATTTCAGCGAGAAAAAGGGTTCATTCCCTACTGCATAGTCAAATTGCAGTAATGGAATGAACCCTAATCGTTAAGCTATTACCAGCCTACATTAATGATCAATGCATCTGGGTTTGGATGTTCTAATAACGTACTGAAGTTTCTTACATCATCGTAAGCAAAGCCATAAGCTAAGCCATCAATGCTGTAATCATGCCAGAATTTCGCATAGAAGTTTGCTGTATCATTTTGATAGAAGGCATCATCATTACTCCAATTCGCTGGGTCATACATGATTCCTCGGTTTAATGCAGCACATAATTGCGCTTCTACTACTTTTTCATCTGGTGTTCCTGTGTCCATTGGACCTGAACATTCTAGAACTTGAAGTGTTGTTGGTTTTCCGTTAATCGTTAAGTTAGCAGGTCCACCGTTTTTCGAGAAGACAAAGTTATCTCCTACAACACGACCGTTGAATGTTCCAGCTTCTGTCGTGAAGTTCAACTCATTTGTACGATAATAATCCCAAACTTCATCTACATAGTTATCGAAATAGTTAGCGTACATGCCGCCTTCCTTAAATTGACCTTTACCAGGTGCAACAATTCGATATGGCTCTTCAACTAATGTTTGGAATTCTGCTGGCATTTCATTTTTGAATGCAGCGAAAATTTCATCACGTGAATACGTTTCACCTACGATTCTGTCATATCCGCCAGAACCTAGTAATCTAGTTGTAATTGGGAAGCTAAACTGATCCACTCGAGTTGAGTTACCGTGATAACCCCACTGGTCAATTGTGAATTCAATCCACTCGAAATAAATATCTTGGTTAGGATCTGTTGGATTGTTTAAGTCTGGTCCAGCAAATCCAACGCGACCATCAGCAGCCATGTTTAATTTAATATACATTGGGCTACCAACACTAATAAACATTCTTCCAGAATCAATCTCTGGCATTGAAACCCAATCAATGTCACTCATCTTAGAGAAATAGTTCGGATAGTTTTGTCCATTTTTCGTTAAGTGACCTGGTGCATCATTGTCACTAACTGAACTTGGAATTAAGTTACCATTTTGATCTACATAACTAAGCTGACGTGTTTCTTTGTTATAACCAAGGATAGCCCAATAAATTTCATCATCAGAATATTGTCCACCAGTTCCATTTTGTAACTGGAATGTCATAACACCGTTCCCAGAAGGAATTGTTCCCGGGTCTGGAGTCGGTTCTGGTTTTGGTTCTGGTTTTGGTTCTGGTTTTGGCTCTGGTGTTGGTTCTGGTTTAGGTTCTGGTTTTGGCTCTGGTGTAGTAACTGAGTCCTTCGTAAATGTAACCCAGTTCAAGTTTCCAATTCCACCTGCTGCACCTTTGAATACAAAATACACATCATGTGTACCAGTTACATTTGAGATAGCGGCAGACTTCGTAACCCAAGATTGCCATCCACCAGTATTATTGATAGCAACTGTTCCAACCAAATTTCCATTTGGACTATCTAGTCGTACTTCAATTGTTCCACCATTAGATTGACTAGCTACACGAGCTTCAATACCTTTTGCTCCGCTCGTACCAAAATCAACATTTTCAAAAGCGATGTAGTCTCCGTTGTCAGTCCAACCTACATTTCTTCCACCGTTTGCATCAGTTGTTGCTTCTGTTTGAATACCACGCATAGAGTCGTAACTTTCAGCTTCAATTTTTGCATACGCATCAATTTTCGCTGGGTTTGGTTCTGGCTCTGGAGTCGGTTCCGGTTCTGGTGTTGGTTCCGGAGTCGGTTCTGGCTCTGGTGTTGGTTCCGGCTGAGTCACAGTTCCAGTCGATGTAAGTTTCATTTCATTAATGCGAACAATTTTCGCTGTTCCTTTACCTTCAAATCGAATAAATTTAGCATTATTTAAGTTTGCTTGAAAATCAGATAATGGAATTTTGATTGTTTGGTAAGCGTTAGTAAGGTTACCGTAATCTGATAGTTTTAAAGAACGATTTGTTCCATCATTTAAAATGATGTTGATGAACTGCTCTTCTCCACCATTTCCACCTTTTAACGAAATTTCTAGCGTATCGTAGTTTGAGATATTTCTATTTAAGTATTGATCAAATGATTGACCTGCTGTTCCACCGTTAAAGAAGAAATATAGATTTGCTTCTCCTTCAAGGTTGTATGTTCCACCATTTTTTGTAATTGCTTGACCTAAATCGTTTTTATTAGCATTCCATTGCGTCCACTTATTAAAGTTATCAATTACAAGTGGCTCAACATCTGTATTTGGTTCTGGTACAGGTGCTGGTTCTGGAGTTGGCTCCGGTTGTGGAGTCGGTTCTGGTTCTGGTTTTGGCTCTGGAGTTGGCTCTGGTTTAGGTTCTGGCTTTGGTTCTGGTTTCGGCTCCGGTGTTGGTTCCGGAACTGTTGTTGCACCGTGTACACCTTCAAATGTAGGTGTATTATATGCAGGCGTGCCGTTGTTATATGTGAATGAGTAGCTAATCACATCTCCTGATTTCAAATTGTTAACATCTTGTGTAAATGTTGATCCCGATCTGTTCATTCTTACATTTTGTTGAACACCTGAGTTTACTTTGTAATGAACATCAACCCAGCTCGTGTTTACATTCGAAGTGAACGTAATTTGTGATTTCGTTCCACTTAATGTGTTAACACTATGCTGGTAATTAGCTGCTGCTTCAATATTACCGCTAAACAATGGTGAGATAATCATCGATAACACCATCATCACGGAAATTATTTTTTTCAACATATTGTTACCTCCGAGAAGTTATTGATTCGTACAACCATAGAAAATATTTTTTTCTATTAGAAATTTAATTCACCGTAATCTCCCTTCTTTTTATTTCACATAGTAGTACGAGGGTTAACATTAGTTAATGAGGGTAATTTGTACGTTGAAAACGTTTGTTAATATTTCAGTAACATATGTAACATAAGTGTGGCCCTACATTTTTAGTAAGAGCATGAACTTACCATGCTTACGAAATAGGAAGTTCTCCCCTTCTCTTACTCTCGTTTTCTCATAATAAAAAAGAACAAATACTAGGGATTCGTTTTTGAAAATAAGCGTAACTGTGCTCAGCATTATTAATCGTTTCAAAGTGTGTGACTGAAATTTTATCTTTTACCATTTCATAAATCGCCTTATTAGATATGACAAATTCACGACTCACCGCTTCATTATGACTTAACTCTTTTGTTCCACAATCTAAGTAGAATCTATCCACTGTTGATAAGTTTGTATTTCGGATTAACTGCTCTATTTCTTCTTGATTTCGAAAATAAGCAGATGAAATGGCTGCAACTCTAGTAAAAATATGTGGGTATCTACACATCGCATACGTTGAAATAAGTCCACCTAATGATATTCCACCCATATATGTTTGCTGCTTCAATGTTCGAAACTCATTATCAATATAAGGTTTCAATTCCTTCACAATGAAATCAACATAGTCAGTGCCCTTTCCACCTAAGGAACTTACATTTCCTGTGATTCGCCTACTATATTCACCGTTTACCCACGGGCAAAATTCATTTATTCGATCTTCACCTGTTTTCGAATCAATTGCGACAACAATAATTTCCACATCATGTTGATCGAAATAACGTTCCAATAATAAAGATGTTCCACCAACTGCTTCTTCATCGTTCAATACATTTTGTCCATCATGCATATATAACACTGGATATGAATGCTCTTCTACTTTATATCGTTTCGGAACGTATATACGTATCGTTCTCTCTTCATTTAATATCGTCGAAAAAAATGTAAACTTCTTAATCATGAACTTCTCCCCTAACTCTTTTACCTATTTTTCTCTCAAATTAGTAATAAGTTATAATGATATTTACACTATTCTATAAAGATGATAAAAACTCATAGGAGGGATGCAATTGATAATAGAAATAAACAACAAAAATAAATCTGAAGCCGAACAAATTCTTGAGATTCAAATACCTTCATACAAAGTCGAAGCAGAACTTATTCAGTTTGATCGTATTCCAAGGTTATTTGATACGATTCAAGATTTACAAGAATGTGATGAAACATTTTATGGTTATTATGTTGAAGGGAATCTCGCTGGATTTATCTCATATATGAGCATGGATGAAAGTATTAACATTTGTCGAATGGTCGTGCATCCTGACCATTTTAATAAGGGGATTGCTTCTGCTCTACTTAATCATGTTCTTACGACTCAGAAACATGCGAAGTCTTTTATTGTTCAAACAGGAACTGCTAATCAACCTGCTGTTAACTTGTACGAAAAACATGGATTTATTGAACATAAACAGGATGAAATTGCTGAAGGTATATTCCTAACACAATTGATAAAATACTCTAACTAAAAAGTAAAAGCGGTCTTTAACATGCCTATAAAAGACATTGGTAAACACCGCATGAACTTCAACGATCGTTAAGCTGGATACCCACCGCCAACAGGTGGCCATGCTCCAAATAATCGACGCATTAAAATGATTTCTCCTAAATGGCATGAATTATGAGATGCCATATTTCTTAAAATGCTTGCCTTCGATTCTGTCGGCCATTTATTTAACGTATCATCTAGTTGAACATTCATTGCAATTTCACATGCTTGATCGGTTCCTTTTAATAGACGTTCAATCGTTTCTTTCCATTCCTCTGGACTAGCTGGTTTACTTTCTTCTTCCCACATTTCATGAACAGCTGTAGGCATGACTGGCTGACCACCATCAAGGAATTCCAAAAACTTATCTTGCCAGTAGAGCATATGTTTTACTAATTGATAGATCGTATAAGGCACTTCATCAATTTGTTTGCCTGCTAGTTCTGCATCAATATCAGATAGTGCTCTTTCAATTGGAATATGTCCACGTTCACCTTTTAGAGACATTACTAGAGCTTGTCCGAAAACTTCATTTGCATTAGCCATCTTCATTTCTCCTCCATCTCATCATGACAATATTAATAAAATTTGGATCTGACCTCATGCTATCAAAGCATGCAGATAATTACAATTTATCTATCCTAGAACTGTGATAACTACTAACCTTATGCTTGTCATTCATTCTCATTAATAAGAAAAAGAAAGGAGACGAATTCATCTCCTTTCAAAACGATTACTCTTTATCAAACTTAAATTGATACACGGCTTGTTGAAGTTCTTCAGCCATTTTTGATAAGTTGTCTGCACTTGCAGCAATCTCTTCCATCGATGCTAATTGTTCTTCAGTTGCTGCTGATACAGTTTGAATGTTCGAAGAGTTATGTTCTGACACACTACGAATCTCTTCAATTGAATTAATAATTTGCTCAGAACCATTTGATAGATGCTGTGACGCATCAGATACTTGTCTGATTTGCGTAGCTGCCGATTCAACAAGCTTCTCAATGTTATCGAAGGAATGACTTGTTTTTGAAACGATTTCCAAACCTTTCGCTGTTTCTGTTGTTCCTTCATTTGTATGCTGAATAGCTTGAGAAACTTCTGTTTGAATATTTTTGATTAAGTGTTTAATTTGTTCAGCTGATGCAGACGATTGGTTAGCAAGCTTACGAATTTCTTGAGCAACAACCGCAAATCCCTTACCTGCCTCTCCAGCTCGTGATGCTTCTATCGCTGCATTTAATGCAAGTAGATTCGTCTCCTCAGCGATATGAGTAATCACACCGATAATGTTTTCAATTTCTGATGAACGAGTACCTAATGATTGAACCGAATTTTTCATATCATTCATCTTTTCCGAAATATAATGCATCTGTTCTTCAGATGTCTGCACTGACTTTGTACCTTCATTAGCTGCTAATGTTGCTTCGGTTGCTGTTTCTGTTACGTGTCTGGAACTTTCAGCAATTTGGTGGATATCAGCTGTCATCTGTTGAATGATATTTGTTATCTCAGTAATGTTATTTGATTGATTTTCGATGCCTGCTGTCACTTCTTGAACATTAGCGGCAATTTGATCGGTTGCATGACTCGCCTGTTCTGTATTTGCTGTAAATTCTTCCGAGGTCGAAGTAAGTGAATTGGCTTGACCATTAATGTTGAATAAAATTGAACGTAATGATTCAATCATCGTATTAAACGCAACACTCAACTTTCCAAGCTCATCCTTACTACTAATATGAATTGTTTCCCTTAAGTCACCATGTGTAACATTTCCAGCTACTTCTTTGATCGTTTGCAAAGGTTTCGTAATCGAACGAATAATGGTTAATGCAATGAACGTTCCAACTATAATCGATAACGCAATCACGACCACTGTTTTAATTAAGATTGGTTGTGCCTCACTGTTAACCTCATTCGTAGCTAATGTTCCTGCTATTTTCCACTG
This sequence comes from Bacillus solimangrovi, assembly GCF_001742425.1. Lineage (GTDB taxonomy): Bacteria > Bacillota > Bacilli > Bacillales > Bacillaceae_N > Bacillus_AV > Bacillus_AV solimangrovi. The sequence continues at coordinate 12,841 of NZ_MJEH01000025.1, read as the reverse complement.
AGTAGTATCATTTGTATAGAAGACTAATTCTTTAGATTGTCCACCTTCTTTATAAGAAAATGCACCTGAATCTTGTTCAAATAAATTTGAAGCCCAGTCTCCTTCCATTTCTTTTCCTACTTCAGCTGTCGGATGAGAAATTAACTTCTGATCTTGGCTTAATATGAATGCATACCCTTCTTTACCAATTTCGATATCATTAATAACCTTAGAAATTTCATCTAATTTGAAGTCAATTGCGATAATTCCTGAATGATCATGTAATGGTCTAGCGACTGTAACTGTAATTTCTCCTGTTACTGCATCCACGTATGGTTCTGTAATAACGGTATCATTTGCTTCCAAAGCTTGTTGATACCAAGGTCTTTTTCTCGGATCATATCCATCTTCTAAATCAGCATCAGGAGAAATGTACATATCCCCTGATGATGTCCCAATGTATACATGCTGAACATCTTCTCTTAATTTATGATATTGCTCAAATTTCGTAAATGTTTCTGACATCGGATCGTTTATCGATATCAATGATGAAAAATACTCCACATCTGCTTTTTTAGGAACAGCTATTTGATCTAACATATGACTGACAAAAGTAATATTTTCTGAGGCATTTTGCACATAGTTCTCAGAAATTTTATCCTTTGCACTATGAAAGGCAATATAACCAATTAATAAGCTTGGTATGAGTAGGACAACTGCAAATGACAAGAGTAGCTTGTAACGGATGCTTAACTTCATAATGTTCTCAACTCCCTTTTTCATCTAATTCGCTTTATTATGTAAAAAGACACGAAACACCTATGAGCATGACATGTATGTTATAGAAATGAAGCTCGATCATATGAATTTAAAACCATATGATTCGATTTTTATGCGGAAATATCACTAATCTTATGAAAAAATTGGAATAGTTTAAATATACCATCAATCGACCTTTTATTTTATTTTTTATAATTTTCTGATATTTAATTTCAAAAAACTACAAGTAACACAGAGTGGAAGTTTATTCATTCCATTCGTATTTTCTTTTCAATGAATCATTATTTAAAAGTACTTATTTACAAAATCTAACTTATTATCAGTGGCATTTTACCGATCGTGAACATGTGATAAATGAATCCATCTTCTCAAGTGAACGATGTTATTATGATTTAATCATCTAACTCATTACAAAAAGGCTGACTCTCGATAACGAATGAGTCAACCTTTCATTCCTATGAATGTTTTACTTTAGTGAGAGAAGCATATACATCCGATGATGATTAATAGGATGAATAATACTACGATCAAAGCAAAACCGCTACCTGCTGAACGTGCTGGTTGAACACCATATCCATAACCACCACAGCCACATCCACAACTCATAGTTTTCACCTCCCTCGTATATCCATACTAGAGAAGGATATCTCTTGATAATAAGGTATGTAGTTTTACTAATTATGTATAGGTATTCATCATCCACGATGAAAAAATAGACACTCAAATAGGTTAACTTTGATTTTTCTTCTTTATTTTGAGTATTTATATAGGCATTTTCACCACTTTTCAAAAACCATGACATTTGACGATACCAAGTAACATTCTTTCCCATACTATGCTATTAGACTATGCTTTGGAAGGAGGGTATCAATTGGGTTTATTCGGTAACTTCGAAAAGAAAACTGGAGTGAAAATGGATAAAGTCTTTCAATTAGCCAATTCTTTGCAAAATGCTAACTTACAAGATGAAAAGACATTAAGGCATGTCATTAAGGAAGTATCCACCCTTGCAAATAAACCGGTATCAAAAGAGACAGAAGAAAAGATTGTTCAAACCATTCTAAGTGGAAATGGACCAAAAGATTTATCAGAAATTACAAAAATGATGGGAGATAACAAGAAATAGCTGTCGTAATTGACATGCTTACAATAAAGGAGTACTTCCATCAGTTCTTTCTCTTTCCCTAATAGTTAACGAATATGCGTTAACTATACGTGAGTGCTCGATGTTTACTGGTGAGTTAACTTCGGTTAATTCGTTAAAAATAGGCTAACACACAAAAAACATGGATTCATCACACGGTTACCACTCAAAACATATACTGATTTTGAAAATACAAAAAGGAGTGATTGACAAATGGCAGAAGCAGGATATGGTGGAGGATTTGCTTTAGTCGTTGTATTATTCATCTTGTTAATAATCGTTGGATGTGCTTGTTTTGCTGGTGGATACGGATACTAAGGCCCCCATTAATTAATACTTTCTTCTGGTCAGGGTGATTGACCTGAGATAATTGAACTTCAAAATTACAAAAAAGGCTGCGTGAAAATGCAGCCTTTTTCTAAAGCAATCTGTTCAAAAAGGACGGAGGAGCATCTCTGTTGACTTATACCGAGGAATTTACTTCTCCGAAAACACTTGCGAATAGGGTATGAAGGAAGCCCACTAAAACCTTTCATGTCCTGTGGCGAACGTGGGATCAACACATCCTGTGAAAGTACAGTCTTTTTCCCCTGACTTTTTGAACATCCTCTATAACAATCATTTCAATTTAAAATTTCGTCATCCTATTCAACAACTTTCGCACCAAGCGCGTGCTTAAAATGCCCTAATGCCCATTCATGCCCCTGCTCATTAAAGCTTGCAACAGCATTCTTATGAATAACGATATCGAACCCTTTATTGTAAGCTTCGATTGCAGTATGCAATACACAAATCTCGGTACACACGCCTAATAAATGAAGCTCTGTTACTCCACGTTCACGTAATTTTATTTCTAGATCTGTTCCACTGAATGCACTATACCGTGTTTTATCCATATAATATACGTTGTGTGCATATCGTTGTCTTTGATAAAGGCTTTCCAATGTTCCAAACAACAACCTACCTTCTGTATGAGCAATATTATGTGGTGGATATAATTTTGTTTCAGGATGATAAGGATCGTTTTCCTTATGTACATCAACAGCGAACACGACGAAGTCCCCATCGTTTATCGCTTGCTCTGTTAATGATGTAATGTCAGCTTCCATCTCTTGTGCTGGTTCTCCACAAGTCAATGCTCCGTCTGCTGAAACAAAATCATTTGTATAATCAATGACAATCCATGCTCTTGTGCTCATCTTTCTCCCCCTATACGAATCATTTTTTGTTAAGCTTCAATTCTCTTCATTCACTGTTTTGCCTCTTTGTCATACTGTAACATACGATCCCAATTACCACATTAATTACGACAGAAGAGCCAGAATATGACTAGTTTTTTGCTCTTTATTCGATTCTATTCTTTTTGTTCACGAATGGAGCATGAAGAAAAATGATGTCTCCCTTTGCTTCAAGAGAGATGACCAACTTAATCAACTTCATCTTAAACGAATCATAGATGTTTTCTGAATGCTCCTTCACAATAACTTCCTCTTGAACAAGTTGCTGTCTTAAGCGTGAAGACAAGTTATGATAGACGAACTGTCTTATTTCATGCGGACAATTTTTTGTTAATATCGCTAGGGCAGATAGATGATACCTCTGCAAAAACGCCCTTAACAATACTTGAAAATCTCTTGGCGCAATCCGATGCAATGATTCAATCGTTCTTCGTTCCTGCTGTAGATATGTATATAACCAAAGGGAAGATGTTGAAAGTTCAGAACCCTGTTTATGAATGCCTTCCCATACCTTATCAGATAAACGTGATACAAATTGAATAAGCAATTGTAGTCGTTTTTCCCAATCTACATTACTATATGTATACGTATTTTTTAGAGAAAGTAGTTCATTTACCTTCTTTATTGTTGGTTCGTAACCAGTCAAAATAAGTGCCATTGTTCGAATAACATCAATTTGGAGGACTAGCTGCCATTCTTGAAAACTCTCAATATTCTCTGTTTCTATCTTACTCAAAAGTCGATTGCTTATGACTACTAGTAAAGAGTCAGTGTATGTGGATATCTTTTCCGTTGCAAGGCTCATAAGTTGCTCTTCAATATACTCAGGAACTTCATGATAATCTGGAACTTCGTTGGGTTCTACCCCATTCTTATTCATTAACAACGCATCAATTTCTTCACGCGATAACATTTTGTCTCCCATATTACACTGCTCCTCTGTTATCCATTTCATTCACTCTCCAACTTCAGCAACAGCGTTATTTTTGAGAATTTCAGTAATATGATCTTTTGTCTCATCTGACGTAATAATATAGCTCAGTTTACGTAATTTTCCAATTTTAATCTTCAATTCATACTTGTCGTTAATGTTCTTTGAATAGCCATAATATTTATGATTCATATTGATTCGAATTAATTGAAACTCAATGATTTTCTCCCAACGTATAAGTCGATCACCACTCCATAATCCTTCTTTAGTGAAGGCGAAAAGATTCATAAACCTCTCCATGTACAAAAATGGAACTAATAACAATAATATAATTGAATAAAAGTTAAAAGAATATCCAGTTAAAATAAACACACTTATAATAATTACTATAATAATAATAACTCCCATTATGACTAAGTTAAGCTTTTGCTTTTCAAACTTCGGTTGCGTCACAACAGCCTGATTGTAGCTAAGAATAGTTTCAAATTCCTTATCTTGCTTCGGAAAGAGAACCGCTTCATTTTTATTCAATAACCTTATAATTGATATATAACGATGAATTAAATATGCAATCAAAACCAATAAAACTATTGCAGTTAACAATTTAAGTAAGAACATGACATCATCCCTCGTGTAATAAATTGACTTAAATAAATTCTTTAATTTTAATTTCCATATAACTTCTATATTGCACGTTTTTACTTGTTTATGTATGATTCTAGTAAACTATCCTTCTATAAAGGTGATGATTTTATGATAAAGATAACACAATTTACTTTTTTTCTCATTTTTTCTTTTGTGATTTTAGCTGGATGTAACAATAATGAACAAGTAGTAGAGGAACCTACAACCGCTCCTGAAGAGGCACCAGTTGAGCAACCAGAACAGGCACATGAAGAGATGACTTCAGAATCATCTGTATCAATTGATACATTTAGCGAAGGCTCCCTTGATCACTTAGGTGTTCAAATTGGCTCAGCAAAAGAAGAAATTATGGAAGAATTCGGTCAACCGATAGAAGAAACGATGTATGATGGGGCAGAGCTACTCGTCTATGACAATATTGCATTCTCACTATCACAAGTTGACTCAACATTAATTGCTGTCACACTAATAACAAATAAAATCTCTTTGTTTGGGGTACATGTTGAACAACCATTAAATGAAGTAAAAGAAATATTAGGGGAACCTACATATGAAGGGTTAAATGACATCACTGGTGAATGGTTGCTCCATTATTCTGTTGGAGAAAATGAGGTATATATAGAAGCGAAGAATAACAATAGTGACGTTTCACTCATTCGTTTTATCGCGAGAAATCGATAGACACCTGCCTTAGCTAACTTAACTGATGAAATGAAAAGATTTAAACAAGCCGCTTTGGTCTTATCCGAAGCGGCTTACTTATTATGAGACATCATAGTATATCGTTAGAACCCAAGAAAATCACTCCAAATTTTCAGGGCTGAACTTAAAATTAAGATCGCTAAAATAACTTGAAGAATCTTCGTATTAACCGTTTTCCCTACTTTTGCGCCTAATGGAGCTGCTAGTAAACTAGCAACAATCATGATAATCGCTGGGACATACTCAACTTGTCCAGTTGTTACTTTGCCAATTGTTGAACCGATCGATGAAATGAAAGTAATTGCTAATGAAGAGGCAATCGTCATTCTTGTCGGAATTTTAAGCACAACAAGCATAATCGGAACGAGGATAAATGCACCCGCAGCTCCAACAATACCAGCACCTATTCCAACTATAAATGCGAGTGTTGCAGCTAACCATTTGTTAAACGTAACTTGCTCAAGTGGAATATCCTCATTGCCCTTCTTCGGCACGAACATCATGATAGCGGCAATTGTTGCTAAAACTCCATACACAAGATTTACAGTATCAGCCGCCATTAGTTTAGAGCCATAACCACCAATAAAACTACCTGCTAGAATACTAGTCCCCATATAGAGGATAAGTGTTTTATTTAAGTAACCACCTTTTCGATAGACCCATACACCACCAATCGTTGCAAAGAATACTTGAACAGCACTAATGCCAGATACTTCATGTGCGGTAAAAGCCGTAAAGCCGAGTAATGGTGGAATGTAGAGTAACATTGGATACTTAATGATCGAACCACCAATTCCAACCATCCCAGAAATAAAAGAACCTATAAAACCAATAAGGAAAATTGTAATCATAAACATGATATCCATCATATCTCCCCCTTCTAACAACATAAAGGGCACTTTATAGTAAAGTACCCTTCATGATTTCCTTCAGCATCGTTCATGATTAATCCGTATGATGAACTGCACAGCGATTTGGCCCGATTTCTAACTCTTGCTGCCTCTCAACATCAGCAGCTTCGACGCCTCGATTAATTGAGATAATTTCTTCAAAATTAGGTGGTTTCACTGAGCTAGCTGATTTTTCAACATCATTTAGGAAGCTTTCTCTTGATGCTGTGAACATCTTTTCATTTCGTGTACGGATGTTTCCTAACGTATCTCCAATATATCCTTGTTCATTCATTTCAGTATCAAAGTCCGCATAATGAGCAGGTAAAACGATCACATCATCTGCAATTTGCGATACTTTGTTATAGACCGTGTTATATAAGTCATTTGCCCATTCTCTCACTTTATTCCCTAAGTCAGGTCGGCCTAGCCCACTAACAAAGATCGTATCACCTGAGAATAATAACTTCTTATTTACAAAGAATGAAACACTTCCTGGGGTATGTCCAGGTGTTTTCACTGCAAGCACTTCTAATTCAACATGTTTGAACTCAATTTTCTCGTAATCTTCTAACGGATTGAAATTGAATACTGCACCTTCACTCTTCATCAAGTAATAATTAGCATCTGTAACCTCTGCTAATTCCTTCCCACCTGAAATATGATCGGCATGCAAATGTGAATCAACGATGTGAGTAATCGTCGCTCCCTCTTCCCGTGCTGCTTCTATATATTCGGTAGTGAATCGTGATGGGTCAACGATCAACGCTTCGCCGTCTGATACAACCATGTACGACAAACAACCTTTTCCAACACGAACAAACTGAAATACTTTGATATCATCATCTTCGTATACGTTAGCTTTATAAAGATGTTCACTCCAAGACTTCATCCCACCGCTTAAATAAGAAACGTCTAGACCTTCTTCCGACAACATCTCAGCTACAAGTATAGAAGAACCTTCCTTAGCACAAACGACGAGAATTTCTTTATCAGTTGGGATTTTATCCATAATGATAGTAACACCATCGAGTAACTCAAAGTATGGAACGTTTAGATATTCGAAATTTTCGCCTTCGATTTTCCAATCATTAAAATCACTTTCATTACGCACATCTAAGATAAATAAGCTTTCCTTATTCAACACTTTTTCCGTCACTTCATGAGCTGTCATTTTTCTGACTGACACCTTTTTACCCCCTACTGTATAATTTATTGTAAAAAATTTTATAACTTAACGTTTGATTTAAAATGTCAATGTTACTTCCGCTTGTTTTGCAAATTCTAAAAAGGTTACAGCTCCACCAACTTCAATGCCTTCAACAAAGTCATCAGTCGTTAACTTCATGACATCCATCGTCATCTGACAACCAATGAACTTAACCCCTAATTCCTTAGCCATTCCGACTAATTCAGGAATAGATGGTACATTCGCATCTGAAAATCCTTGTGCAAAATGTTCTTTTCCTTCTGGCATTGGAAGCTGTGTATTTGCTTGCTTATGAATCAGATTAAGACCTTCAAACGTGAAGAAAATAGCTACCTCTTGATCACTTGCGGCTGCAGCCGTTGCAATATTGAATACTTTGTATGCATCAAATAACCCACCATTACTTGCGATAATTGCGACTCGATTAGACATCGTAACACTCCTTTAATTTTGTTATTTTATATGAGCTTATTCCAAACCAGCAGTTGTACCCGTCCACTCACTCATACCAGGTACGACGTTGAAAACATGAACAAAACCTGCTTCAGTTAACTTTTGAGCAACAACATCACTACGATTGCCCGTTCGACAAATAATATAGAAGGTATGTGCTGGATTTAATTCCGTTACATTTTTTTCAAAGTTCTCTAACGGAAATGACTTTGCATTTGGTATGTGATTAAATGCATATTCGGCTTGTTCACGAACATCTAGTAGCACCATTTCCTCGTTATTTTGTAGAATCGATTGTAACTCATCATTTGAAACAACATGTGGATGTTTCTTTTCACCATTTTCTTCTCCACTTGCTCTTCTTAAAAAGTGTTTCAATACACCATCTGCTTCAACTGTACCGATGTATTGATGTCCGCCACTTTCAGCCCAAGCTTTAATATCTGCAGTTGAACCCTTATCAGTTGCATGTACTTCCATTACTTGACCAGCTTGTAACTCATTCATTCCTTTTTTCGTTTTTACAATCGGCATTGGACATGCAAGTCCTTTTGCATCAACGATAAGATCTGTTTGAATCTCCATAATGACCTCCTAAAATACCTATTAGGGTATATTGAATTACAAAAAAATAATATAAGGATACAATTCTCATTTAAACGATCGTCTATACTTGCATAACCATCAGTAGGTGGATAAATAAAGTATCCACTTACTGATGTGTGAAAGTTATTCAGTAGAACCCTTCCAGTTATTCATCCCACCAACCATATTAATCGCTTTATAACCCATGTTCTCTAATAAACCAGTCGCTGCTTTACTACGATTGCCAGACTGACATACGATAATATGCGCTTGTTCATTTTTCTCTAGTTCATCCTTACGTCTTGCTAATTCCCCTAACGGAATATTCTTCGCTTCAGGAATTTTCCCCATTTGAACTTCTTCATATTCACGAACATCAATGATGCTAACTTTTTCACCGTTATTTAGTAACTGTAAAACTTCCATCGTTGTCATTTCTCTCATGAACGTTTCCTCCATTTTCTTACCAAGCGCTCATACCGCCCTTAACATTCGTTACTTTTGTAAACCCATGTTTGATTAATAGCTTACTAGCTTTATTGCTTCTCATCCCACTTTGACAAATCACAATGACTTCTCTATCTTTCGAAAGTTCATGTAAGCGTGCTTCAACTTCATCCAGCGGAATATTCTTAAATCGCTTGATATGATTTGCCTTGAATTCACTCTGTGTGCGTACATCAATCAACTGACTACTCGTAGACTTGAGCACACCTCTTAGGTCTGTTGTTGTAATTTGTTTCATACCCTTAACTGGAGCAAATCTTGTGAAAAGGAACCATGCAACTAACCCAAATAAGACGATATTAATGAGTATATCCATTCCTGTATCCACCTTAATTATTAATTAAATAAATAGATTCACATTACCATTTTCAGCATCTGCTAAATATGCAGCAACACCAGCATATTCAATCCCATCCATCAATTCTTCTCGTTTGAATCCTAATAGATCAACCGTCATTTGGCATGCGACTAAATTTATATCTTGCATTTTTGCCATTTCAATTAAGTCAGGCAATGATGTTGCGTTATGCTTCTTCATAACATTTTTTATCATCTTTGGACCGATTCCTGCAAAGTGCATATTTGATAACCCTAATTTATCTGCACCACGAGGCATCATCTTTCCGAACATCTTATCCATTAGCCCCTTCTTAACATGCACATTTTCATCTTTTCGTAACGCATTCAAACCCCAGAACGTATGAAAAATCGTAACTTTATGGTCATATGCAGCAGCACCATTTGCAATAATATAACCTGCCATCGCTTTATCATAATCTCCACTAAAGAGAATAATATTTGTAGACTTTTGTTCAGACAACTTCACTCACCTCCTAAACCTTTTTATACTAATAGGGGTATATAAATGTTTAAAACTTAACCTTTCTTAATCCAAAACTTAAATACACCATTCTCTTCTTCACCTTTTAGCATTTCATGACCACCTGATGCTGCCCATGCTGTTAGATCATTTTGAGCACCTTTATCTGTTGTATGAATTTCAAGAACTTGACCTGTTGTTAATTCATTAATTGCTTTTTTCGTTTGCACAATTGGCATCGGACACGCTAATCCTTTTGCATCTAATACTTTGTCTACGTTCATGCTGTAACCTCCAAGAATAATTTATAAGTAATATACCTATGAGGGTATATTAGCAAAAAAGAAAAGTCTCTGTCAACAAGTAACCACTACATTCTATTTCGGAACTGTCATTATCGTGAATCAAATACCCCTCATGCTACCTTCAATAATACAAATTTCTTTAAATATTGAGTCTAAATCAAGGGTTACAGGATACATTTTATGATTTAGAGGGGAAAAATGATAGTTATAAAAAGGAATATACTTTCTTAAAAAATATTCAAAAGGTGATATCTAAACCATTCTTGATGAAATTTAAAACGATGAAAAGCTCGAAGATATGAAATTAAATGTTGAGAACAGTTTTTCAATCACTCTCAACATTTAATTATTTAAGGTTTTGTTAAGAACCTTATGATAGAGTGAATTCTATCTATTTATTTTCCAAAATAATACAAGTAGGATATATATGAAAGTGTCAAAGTAGGGCACTTGTGTTGCAATAATTTAATTAAACTTCAGTAATGACAGCAATTTCATTGAATAAAAATTAAATTCTACTGAGTTATTTTACAAAATTGATGGTTTTCTACTTACATGTTCTAGCTCGAATTGAGAACAAAGGTAAAGGAAAAACTGTTACATAAGAAGGATATATCATTATCACTTCAATCTATCTATAAATACAAACGAAATGAATTGAACCACGGTATTCGTTTTTAGAGTATTCTATTGTGTCATGACGTCGATCATTACTCTCGAAACTCCGATAAACCTTAAATGCTTCTTACCAATCATCCATTTTCAAATGGGTAATTATATAAACACAACAATATGTTCATCCCTTCACATCTTTCTTTATTCAACAATTCAACTTCTTAAAAGAAATATACTTCGTCTATACCATTGGAAAAACAAAATGATAGTTAATGAATGAATAAATTATTTTTCCATATACCCCTCCAATTACCAATTGTTACAGTGAGATGCTAAAATACTATATATTACTTTTTTATAAGGTTAATATAGTAGAAAAGACACTGAGAATATTTTACTATCAAATCAAAAGCTAATTTATCATATAAATATGAAAATGATGTTTATCACCATGATTATTTCCTACCTGCATTCTGTCGTCCAAACCTACAAGAACATCAGGGTGGAAATATTGATAATCACCTTATATTTACAAGTGAATTTATGGAAGCATAACAAGCAGAATTAGAGCATCTACTAAAAATGTTTATTTAAAAAACTGAGGATAAAAGTGTTAACTTATAAGGTACATAAGGAGAGCAATCAATGACAGTAGTAAAAAGAAGTATAAACGTAAGTTTGAATAAGTGGAGAAGACATATTTTTTTACTAAATATTATAATTTTATCTTTGATATGGTTATTGCCAAGTAATGTACTTGCTGAAGAAAAGGTTAATAATTACCCTTTAGGGCTGAATTATGAAGTTTTCAGAGATTCATCAGGAGCGGTTACAATTGATGATATTCTTTCCGGTAAGTATAATGATGAATTTGTCAATAGTGATTCAAAGTATCCTTATTTTGGTTACACGAATGATACAGTATGGCTGAAGTTAGAAAAGGAATTAATTGGTGATAATTTTAATGAGCTGACTTGGCTTGAGTACTATAACCGGCTTGAGGTAATCGAAGCTTATTTTGTGAAAAGTAATCATACATATGAAGTACAAGAGGGTGGCTTAAATAATCTAGGGGATCGAGAGATTAATTTTCGGTCGATGTTGTTTCAATTTGATCCAACAGATATTGAGACAATTTATATTAAATTAATAGGTGAAAAATTTCCTGTTACTGTACTCTCACAATTATATTCTTATGAGGGACTAATTGAATCAATTAAAGATAATAAATTCTCATCAGGCTTCTTTTATGGCTTTATAGGTTCTCTTGTTTTATATAATTTATTTTTATACTTTTCTTTAAGAGAAAGAGTATATGTTTACTACATTTTCTATTTAATTTCATTCATGCTATTACAATTATTTATGAATGGCTTAGACCTTGAATATCTTGGAGAGTACCTTCCAGTATGGTTTATTGCTGATAATGTTGATTTTTCGTCGTTGTTACTGTGCGTGGCTATGGTTATGTTTGGACAAGAATTTTTAGAGACTAAGAAAATATTGCCAAAATTACATATAACACTTTCATTTTTCTCTCGTCTAAGTCTTTTGATGTTGTTATTTTTTTGGCTAATTCCAGATCGTATATTAAATCTCAGTGCTCCACTTTTAGCACTAATTATCTCTATCTTATTGTGGATATCTGCACTTAGGGTTATGCAGAAAGGAAATCGCACTGCTCGACTTTATTTGTTGGGATGGTCGATTTTACTTGTGTCTATCATTCTACAAGCATTAAGTTTTCTGGGAATAATTAGTTTCCGCGCGATATATTTTGATGTTATCCCACAAGTAGCTGCTTGTCTCGAATCTCTATTATTATCACTTGCATTAGTAGATAAGATAAATATTCTTAAACGACAGCGTGAGGAAGCACAAGAGTTATACACTGAGCAGTTAGTAAAAGAGGATAAAATGAAGGATGATTTTCTATTCCGAACTTCTCATGAACTTAAAACACCACTTCACGGTATTATTAATATTTCTCAGGCACTTATTGAAGATGATGATAATAAAAAAGAACAGCTAGAAAAA
>NZ_MJEH01000024.1 GCF_001742425.1 Bacillus solimangrovi | reverse complement strand
GAATGGGGCCTTAGCTCAGCTGGGAGAGCGCCTGCTTTGCACGCAGGAGGTCAGCGGTTCGATCCCGCTAGGCTCCACCAATTAAATGAATTTATAAGCTTAACCAAATGGTATAAGCTTTTTTTGTGTTTATTTATAAAAAAAGAAACTGAATTTAGCCTAATTTTCCTATATTAAAACGCATAGATATACATTTTTCTGTTGAGTTGAGTCATTGTTCAGAAAATGGCTACAATAGAGAGTGTGGGAGGAAATGAGGAGGTTAAGTTTTATGAAAAAAGAAGTATCTATTATTGGAGTTCCAATGGACCTTGGACAAACTCGTCGTGGCGTAGATATGGGTCCAAGTGCAATTCGATATGCTGGAGTGGTAGAACGAATAGAATCGCTTAAGTATGATGTTAAAGACTTAGGTGACATTGAAATTGGGCGTCCTAAAAATGTAGAAGTGGCAAGCGAGAATAATTTAAAGAATTTAAAAGAAGTATCAGAAGCTAGTGAAAAATTAGCAGAGAAGGTTAATGACGTAATTGGTTCAAATCGATTCCCATTAGTACTTGGTGGAGATCATAGCATTGCCATTGGTACGTTAGCCGGTGTAGCGAGTCATTATAAGAATCTTGGGGTCATATGGTACGATGCACATGGTGATTTGAACACAGGTGATACATCACCTTCGGGCAACATTCATGGTATGCCTCTTGCAGTTAGCCTTGGTATTGGTGATGATAAGTTGACGAATATCGGAAGCTCTTTACCGAAAGTAAAACCTGAGAATATTGTTATCATTGGTGCACGTTCGTTAGATGAAGGTGAAAAAGAGTTAATTCGTGACAAAGGCATTCGAGTATACACGATGCATGAAATCGATCGACTTGGAATGACGGCTGTTATGGAAGAAGCCATTAATTACCTGTCAGCTAAAACAGATGGTGTTCATCTAAGTCTTGATCTAGATGGATTAGATCCTAACGATGCTCCAGGGGTTGGAACACCAGTAATCGGTGGTATTAGCTATCGCGAAAGCCATTTAGCAATGGAAATGCTTGCGGAAGCAGATATTATTACATCAGCTGAATTTGTTGAAGTTAACCCAATATTAGATGAAAAAAACAAAACTGCAACAGTTGCAGTTGCACTAATTGGTTCATTATTTGGTGAGAAATTAAAATAAAGTACTTTTGAATACATAGAAAAAACAGTAGCATATGTTACTGTTTTTTCTATGTAATCGATCAAATATTGTTTAAATCCCTTTACACGTTTACTAGCTACATCTAAGGGCTACTTACATACATTTCAAAACGTTCTTATGAATTTTATCTTAAATAAACATATTGTTAGGAAATTTGTTAAAATAAAGTAATACTCGCAATGCATTATAGTTTCTTTTCCATCTACTTAAACTAAGTTTGATTATTTATTTAAGACCAATTATTTAACTAAAGAACGAAAAAAGTGAACATACATATTTGTTTGATATTAATAATTGAACATTTTTTATAAAAAATTGAAACCTTAATTATGTGAGAAACGTATATAAACTATAGCCGCAATGAGCGGAGGTAGCAAAATGGAATCAATCGTAAAAAAACGCATTGAACAAGTGAAAAAAGGCGATCAAGACGCATTTGCTGAGATTGTAGAGCTGTATAAGGATAAAGTTTATCAGCTTTGTTATCGTATGCTTGGCAATGCACACGAAGCAGAAGATATTGCACAAGAGGCCTTCATTCGTGCATATGTAAATATTAATAGCTATGACACGAATCGCAAATTCTCAACGTGGCTATTTCGAATTGCGACTAACTTATCCATCGATCGTATTAGAAAAAAGAAACCAGATTACTTCTTGGATCAAGAAATTGCTGGTTCGGAAGGTTTGACGTTATATTCTCAAATTGCTGATAAAGGTCCACTCCCAGAGGAAGATGTAGAGAGCTTAGAGTTGCAGGAATGGATTCAAAATGAAATATCTGCACTACCACCAAAATACCGTGCAGCCATAGTATTAAAATATATTGAAGAGCTCTCACTTAAAGAGATTAGTCAAGTGTTAGATCTACCAATCAATACTGTCAAGACACGAATACATCGTGGTCGAGAGGCATTAAGGAAACGGCTTAAATAACTATTATAGAAAAAACGCCTGTTTCATCATATGTTAAGTAAAGAAGGTGAAAGATGATGAAATGTTCACAAGAAATTGTGGAGCTAATGCATAAGTATTTAGATGAAGAAACTACATCTCAAGAGGAAACCATCTTGCGTGAACATTTGCAGCAATGTGAAGACTGTAGGCAACATTTTCATCATTTGAAGAAAACTATTGCAATTATACAAAGTTCAACACATATTGAGGCACCAAGTGGTTTCACTGCTAATGTAATGAAAGCACTACCTAAGGAAAAGAAGAGCGTTGGTTATCGACGTTGGTTACGGTCGCATCCGTTCCTGTCTGCAGCTGCAGTCTTTATGTTATTAATGATGAGCAGTGTATTGTCGTTATGGGACCAAGGTGAACAGTTTTCAGTTTCAAAGCAAAAGAATTTGAAAATAGAAAATCAACTTGTTATCGTTCCAGAAGGTGAAGTTGTAGAAGGAGATGTAATTGTACGTAACGGTGATATTAAGATAGAAGGTGAAGTTCGGGGAGATGTCGTCGTTATTAACGGGAAAAAATATATGGCATCTGCAGGTAATGTTACTGGAGAACTAGAAGAGATAAACGCAGCGTTTGATTGGATTTGGTACAATATTAAAGAATCATTCGGGAAAGTCTTTAACTTTGAACAAAGGGATAATACTATAGAAAGTAAAGCCGTCTTCATGTAAGATGGCTCTTTTTTTCTATGTGGTATTTCTTTAATATAGAAAGAGAGACAAACATAAGGGATTTAAATAAGGTATTACATATTTTACTTATTTTTATATATACATGAAAAAAGGTAATATGACTAAGAATAATCAATAATTACATTTTCAAGGCTTCAATAACAAAAAGATCGTTTCACTGTATAAAGACCAATCAATAACTGGTTACAGTGTACCTTTGTGTTGATGAAATTTATTGTTCAGCTGAATATAATCCCTACAAGTAATCAGAAACATCCTGTTTACTTAAAATGTGATATAATAAATTAGTTTATATTGTATACATAATAACTGAATCTATGTGAGAAGGAAGTGCCAAAATGCCTGTTGGAAATTTCTCAATTCCTAATTACCTTGGCGCAATAATTGACATTCTCCTCGTTTCATATGTCATTTACAAATTAATCATGATTATTCGTGGTACAAAAGCCGTCCAACTTTTGAAGGGAATATTTGTCATTATAGGTGTGTGGTTTATTAGCAGTTTTTTCGGTTTAACGACTCTACAATGGTTAATGAACCAAGCACTTACATGGGGTTTTCTAGCGATTATCATCATATTTCAACCTGAGTTACGTCGTGCATTAGAACAACTAGGGAGAGGAAGAATTTTTGCTCGTAGTGGAGTATTTGATGAAGAGGATACAGTTAATTCCATTGATGAAATTCTTAAGGCAGTTGATTATATGGCAAAACGCCGTATTGGGGCGTTAGTGACAATTGAACGTGCTACAGGAATGGGCGATTATATTGAAACGGGAATACCATTGCATGCCAAAATCTCTTCGCAATTATTAATTAATATTTTTATACCGAATACCCCGCTTCATGATGGTGCTGTTATTTTGAAGCAAAATGAAATTCAAGCAGCTGCTTGTTATTTACCGTTATCTGAAAGTCCGTTTATTTCGAAAGAACTTGGTACTCGACATCGAGCTGCATTAGGTATAAGTGAAGTCACCGATGGTGTAACGATTATCGTATCAGAAGAAACGGGTCATGTTTCACTTACAAAAAATGCTGAACTACATCGCGAGTTAGATAGTAATACATTGCATGAAATGTTGCTTAAGGAACTTTCAGGTGCAACGAAATCAACTTCCTCAACACCGTGGTATAGAAGGGGGAAGAAGAATGAAAATCGATAAACTCTTGAATAGTCCTTGGTTCGTGAAAATTGTCGCAGTGTTCTTAAGCGTGATGTTATATACAACAATTAATATGGATCCAACAACCACACCTTCAACACCATCACTTCTTCCAACAGGTGGAGACCAGCAAGAAGTTATCGCGAATGTACCTGTAAATGTTTATTATGACAAAGATAAGTATACTGTTAGCGGTATACCAGAAAGCGCAAATGTTTATATAAAAGGGCCTGGAAGTGATGTTACAAAGGCAAAGCTTCAAAATGAATACGAAATTTATATCGACCTTAGTGAAGCAGACTTAGGTTCAGGACGATTTGATTTACTAGCACGAGGTTTTTCATCAAAACTAGATGTCCAAATTGACCCAGTAGTAGCAAATGTGATCCTTCACGAAAAGGTTAATCAAATTATGCCTATAGAAGTAGATTTCTTAAATAAATCGAAGATAACAGAAGGTTATAAAGCAGAAGAGCCGATAGTACTGCCAAACAATGTAAAGGTGTCAGGACCGAAAGATTTGGTTCAGCGAATTTCAAGTGTTAAAGCGTATGTTGATTTGAAAGATGCAACAGAAACGATTATGAAAAATGTGCCTTTAAAAGTGTTTGATAATGAAGGTAACCAATTAGAGTTAGAAGTTGAACCGACTGTAGTCGAAGTAAGAGTGCCAATAACGGCACCTAACAAAACGGTTCCAATCAGTATTGAACGAAAAGGAGAGCTTCCGACCGATTTGAGTATTAAATCAATTGAAGTCGTACCAAATGAAGTAACTATCTTCGGGCCTTTGGAAGAGCTTGAAAAAATTGAGTTAATTGAAAACCTTGAAATCGATCTCTCCAAACTTACTTCAGATACTTCAATGAATATTGATGTGCCATTGCCAGATTGGGCAGTGAAGGTGAATCCAGATAAAGTTCAAGTGAATGTCTCAATAGAAGAAAAAGTAGAGAAAGTTTTGGAAGATATTGAAATCAAAGTAAATGGATCTGAATCGACGAAAGTTACCTTTGTTAGTCCTGAAAATGGGAAAGTAGATGTAACTATATTAGGGGCAAAAAGTGTACTAGATAATATTACAGCAGAAGACATTAAGGTCGCTCTATATACCGGAGATTATAAAAGTGGACAACATAAAATCGATTTAGAAGTGTCTGGACCACAAAATGTAGAGTGGAAATTAAGTAAATCAAATGTAACTGTAAAAATAGTAAAGAATGAGTAAAAGAAATGTTTATTGCAGTGAAGGAGCGATATAAATGAGAAATTATTTTGGAACTGATGGTGTGAGGGGTATTGCTAATGAAGAGTTGACCCCTGAGCTTGCTTTTAAGTTAGGTCGTTATGGTGGATATGTATTAACGAAAGATGCAGAAGAAAAGAAAGTTCTTATTGGACGAGATACACGTATATCAGGAGAAATGCTTGAAAGTGCACTTGCAGCGGGACTGTTATCTGTAGGTATTGAAGTAATGCGACTTGGTGTTATTTCAACACCAGGAGTAGCCTATTTAACAAGAGCATTAGGTGCGAAAGCAGGCGTGATGATTTCTGCTTCTCATAACCCTTTTGAAGACAACGGAATTAAGTTCTTTGGGGGGGATGGTTTTAAATTAACTGATGCTCAAGAACAAGAAATCGAAGATCTACTTAACAATGAAGATAATTCAGTTCCACGACCAACAGGAGCAAATGTTGGACAAATTAATGATTATTTTGAAGTTGGACAGAAATATCTTCAATACTTAAAACAAACGGTTGAAGAGGACTTCTCTGGTTTAAGGGTCGCACTTGATTGTTCAAACGGTGCCACGTCAAGCCTAGCACCACACCTATTTGCTGATTTAGAAGCAGATATTTGCACGATGGGAAACTCACCTGATGGGATTAATATAAATGATGGAGTCGGTTCTACACATCCTGAGAAATTGGCACAGCTTGTACTTGAAGAAGGGGCCGACATCGGTCTAGCTTTTGATGGAGATGGTGACCGCCTTATTGCTATTGATGAGAAAGGTCAGATTGTTGATGGCGATCAGATTATGTTTATTTGCGCAAAATATATGAAGAACAAAGGTCAACTGAAGGATGACACAGTTGTTTCAACTGTTATGAGTAATTTAGGTTTTTACAAGGCTACAGAAGCACAAGGGATACATAGTGTGAAGACGGCAGTAGGTGACCGTTATGTCATGGAAGAAATGCGCAAGGAAGGTTATAACCTTGGTGGTGAGCAATCAGGGCACATTATTTTCTTAGACTACACGACTACTGGAGATGGATTGTTATCAGCTATTCAGCTTGTCAACATATTAAAAGCCGAAGGAAGAAGTCTATCTGAGTTAGCTGGAGAGATGGAGAAATTCCCACAAGTATTAAAAAATGTACGTGTTACAGATAAACAGCAAGTAAGTTCAAATAGTCATATTATTGAAGCAATAAAAGAAGTAGAACAAGAAATGAATGGGGATGGACGTATTCTTGTACGTCCGTCTGGCACAGAGCCACTCGTACGTGTAATGGCTGAAGCTCCAACAAAAGAGCTGTGTGAAATATATGTGAATAAAGTAGTCGAGGTTGTTAATGTACAGCTTGGTATGAGTGATGAGTAAAATAAATAAATAAATAAATAAAGATATGCATAAGTGGAACAAAAGAATCCGCTTATGCATATTTTTTATTAAGCGGTAAAAAAGAATTATCTGTTCGTAATATATTGATCTTAAAGCTTGTAGGAATCAGGGTACACGTTTAGGAGAATTAACAACATACAATTATTATGATACAAGTATGAACTGTAGACTTCTTTAGTGCCTTATATTAATAATTGACAGATAATTCATCTTACATGTAAAATGAATATTGTGATTCAATAATGGGAAGGAGGATTGTAAGGTAACAACTTAAAAGCGCTTGAACTATTTTTCATGTGAAGAAGAATAGTTGACGAGGAGGAGGATTATCGAACTTTCAGCGGGTGCCTCCCGGTTGCACAATCACAGCCGTAAGTTTCTATCTAAAACAAAGAGGTGACTCTTTGCACAAAGTTAGAAATGTGATCATTATATTCACGGGGCAAAGAAAGCCCCGCTTCCTTTGCCCTATCTAATAGGAGGAAGAAAACTTATGTGCGGAATTGTAGGATATATTGGTCAGAAAGATACGAAGGAAATTTTATTACACGGATTGGAAAAATTAGAATATAGAGGTTATGACTCAGCAGGTATTGCTGTCGTTGCAGATAACGGTGTTAAAGTGTTCAAAGAGAAGGGGCGCATTGCAGACTTACGTAGTGTAGTAGATGATAATGTGAGCTCAACACACGGAATCGGTCATACACGCTGGGCAACACATGGTGTGCCAAGTCAAACAAATGCACACCCACATCAAAGTGATTCACGTCGTTTTACACTCGTGCATAACGGTGTTATCGAAAACTACCGTCAATTACGTGAGGATTATCTTTCACACCTTAGTTTAGCAAGTGAAACAGATACAGAAATTATCGTTCAACTGATCGAGACTTTTGTTAATAAAGGTGCTACTGTTGAAGATGCATTTCGTAAAGCATTGAAGAAGTTGAAAGGGTCTTACGCAATTGCATTAATTGATGAGCAAGATCCAGATACAATCTATGCTGCTAAGAATAAGAGCCCACTACTTGCTGGTAAGGGTGAAGGCTTTAACGTTGTGGCAAGTGATGCGATGGCAATGCTTCAAGTTACGGATCAATATATTGAATTGATGGACGGTGAAGTTGTTATCGTTACGCGTGAGAACATCACGATCAAAACACTTGATGGTGTAGTAGAGGAACGTGCACCATTTACATGTGAACTAGATGTAAATGATATCGAAAAAGGCACTTATGCTCACTTCATGATGAAGGAGATCGATGAACAACCGTTCGTTATACGTAAGATTATGCAAGAATACCAAGATGATAACGGTCGTTTAAATCTACCAGAAGATGTGCGTCAAGCTATGAAACAAGCAGACCGAATCTATATCATTGCATGCGGTACGAGTTACCATGCTGGACTAATTGGAAAGCAATTCATCGAGAAACTTGCGAAAATTCCTGTTGAGGTTCATGTTGCAAGTGAATTCTCTTACAATATGCCAATGCTCTCTGAGAACCCTTTGTTCATCTATATTTCTCAAAGTGGTGAAACAGCAGATAGCCGTAGTGTGCTTGTGCAAACAAACAAGATGGGTTATAAAGCATTGACACTAACAAATGCACCAGGTTCAACACTTTCAAGGGAAGCAGATTATACATTGCCGTTACATGCAGGTCCTGAAATTGCTGTAGCTTCAACGAAAGCATACACAGCACAAATGGCAGTGTTAGCAATCCTTGCTGTTGATACAGCACACGTGAAAGAAATTGAACTTGAGTTCGATCCAATCCAAGAACTGAGCATCGTTGCAACAGCAATGGAAGCTCTTACTGACCAAAAAGATGAAATGGAATACATCGCCCGTGAATATTTATCAACAACTAGAAATTGTTTCTTCATCGGTCGAGGCATTGACTATTATGTCGGTCTTGAAGGTGCGTTGAAACTAAAAGAAATCTCTTACATCCAAGCGGAAGGTTTCGCTGGTGGAGAGCTTAAGCACGGAACAATCGCTCTTATTGAAAATGGCACACCTGTCATTGCACTAGCGACACAAGAGCAAGTGAACTTAAGCATTCGTGGTAATGTGAAAGAAGTCGAAGCTCGTGGTGCAAGTGCGTGCATCATTAGCATGAAGGGACTAGAAGAAGACGGTGATCGTTTCGTCATTCCGAAAGTTCACGAACTTCTAACACCACTCGTTTCTGTTATCCCAATGCAATTGATTTCTTACTATGCAGCATTACACCGTGGTTGTGATGTTGACAAACCAAGAAACTTGGCGAAGTCAGTTACAGTAGAATAATAAAGTTTTAGAAATATAGTTTTATAAAAAAGATTGTTCATTACTAATAAAGCTTGATTAGAAGTAACCTCTTCAGCATTATGCCTGTAAGAGGTTATTTTTTTATTTTTTCCTACAATGAAGCAAAAAAAACATTAATATCAATTACTATAAAATCATTCCCAATAGAAATTATAATGTTTGATAAGTTGGTCATCCAAGACGAAACAGAGTATTTGACTTAGATTCAAAATCCAGTAAAAAAATAGATTGACTTTCAAATTACTTTTAGGTATATACTTTCTTTTGTAATGAACTACAGGAGGAATGATGAAAACTGGATAAAAAAGCTCCTCTTTCAAATAAGTGAGTAGTATGTCATGTGAGGGATACTGTTGGCATATCGCAGTGATTGAATCTTTTTATTCTAATCTGAATTCGGAGGAGTTTCAGTGCGTGAAAATAATCCTTTAACAAATCTTAAGTAAACAGTGAAGTTAGTGACAATAATAAAAAATAAGTAGTTTTAATCAGTTGGATGGAGGTTTAATAATAATGATGAAAAATGATGAATATTTCATGAAAAAGGCACTGGATATAGCTTTTCAAGCTAGAACGGCAGGAAATGAGCCTTTTGGAGCTATATTAGTAAAAGATGATGAAGTAGTTATGATTGGGGAAAATAAAATTAATACTTTGTGTGATCCTACTCACCATGCTGAAATCGGACTTATTAGAAAGTTTTGTGCTGAACATAATATTTTTGATTTAAGTCAATATAGCCTATATACGAGTTGTGAGCCTTGTGTAATGTGCTCTGGATCTATGGTTTGGTCGAATCTTGGGAAAATGGTATACAGTGTATCTCACGATCAATTAGCAGAAATAGCAGGTAGTAACATTATGATATCATGCAAAGAAGTATTTGATAAAAGCCCTCAAAAACCAGTAGTGGTAGAGAAAGTATTAAATGAAGAGGGATTAAAAGTATTTGAAGGCTATAAATTTTAAATCAGAAACATCTAAAATAATAAGGGAGGATACATAATACTCATGAGTATTATGTATCATTCTTTTTACTTGTTTCACAATCAATCCCTTTATTTCAAAAGCATTGAATACTAACTTAGTTAGAGAGTATTCTTACATACATCCCATTTGTGCTTTTTCATATGCTGCATTACTCATAATTCTTACCTTTTTTTCTAATGATAGTTTCAAAGTTTTCGCCAACATATCATTGCCACAGATATTTAGCGGGTCCATAAAAAAGTCAATTACTTCTTTGTAATACGTTTTAACAAACCATTCAGCTACTTCAATGTTTTAAAGGTACATTTTTCCTTCTGCAACTATTAAGTTGTTCAAAAAGTGATGAACCTCTTTTAACGTAATATATCCACATTTATACATATCACGAAGAGTATAATCATATTTAGCTAAAATTGTAGGGATTTTTGAATTCTTAACAACTGAACTATATATTTTCTCATGATAGTCTTCTTCTTTATTTTCAAAAAGGTAGTAAATGAACATACTATTATTTCGAGAACAAAAATAACAATTATTAAATTTCATATAGAGGTGCAATAACATGCCTAAACTTGATAATGTACTAGCAATTCTATGGATGCTTAGTTCAGGTGAGAAAATAACAGCAAAACAAATTTCTGAAAAGTTAGAGATGAATATAAGGACTGTATACCGTTACATTGATACTCTTTCAACGAGCGGTGTACCTATCATTTCAGATTCAGGACATAACGGTGGATATACGTTATTGAACAATTTTATTGAAGCTCCACTCTTTTTTGATTTTGAGGAGCAAACTTCATTATTACATGCTGCTGTTTTTGCAGATGAGGCGGGATACTATGGAGGTGAAGCACTAAATAGAGCAATTTCGAAGCTTAGAAATTATTCTAATCAAGAGCAGGAAACAAAGGTAAACCAACATTTAACGAGTCTTGAAGTAATAAGTAAAATAAGTGCCCTCACTGTTGAACCTATTTTAAAGGAGTTGGAGCAAGCGGTATCTGGAGTGTACACGATTAAGATTTTATACGCTAAAAATAGCAAAGAACAATCAATATATAGATTAGTTAATCCATATAGAATTATTTATTGGAATAATAAGTGGTATGTGATTGGATATTGTCACCTTAGGAATGATGTCCGTAGTTTTAGAGTAGATCGAATTGAAAGTCTCATGCTAACAGAAGAACAATTTAATCTCCCTGAAAATTTTTCAGCACGCGACTACTTTTTGAAAAACCTCCTTCCAACTATGGAGGATAAGGAATCGATTATTTCTATGGTTGTTAATGGGGATGCAAAGGTATTGGATGATTTGTGTCAACATTGGTTTTTAGGTCATTATTTGCAAGAACGGACAGCTAATCAAGCTAAGTTTCTTTTTGAAAAAGATATGATGCTTAAACATGTACCTTATTTCCTATTACAGTACGGTAAGTCCATTCAAATTGTTGAGCCAATAAGTCTTAAGGAAAGACTGATTGAAGTTCTATCTGAATTGATAACATTTCATCAAGTATAACAACTTCACTGACGACAGTTGTCAGTGAAGGTAAATTATAATAGGTTATATTAATTGTGATTGGAGTGTTATTGGATGCAGACGACAGTTTATCTTTACGCATTTGATACAATGGCAGACTGGGAATATGGTTATTTAATTGCTGAACTAAATACAGGTCGATATTTCAAGAAAGATTTAGCACCTTTACAAGTAGTTACAGTAGGAATGAATACAGAAATTGTTACTACAATGGGAGGGCTGAACATCAAACCAGATATATCTGTTAATGAATGTAATCTTAAAAGTGATGATCTATTAATTTTACCTGGTGGAGATACGTGGGAAGAACATATTCATCAGCCTATCTTAGAAAAAGCTAGTGAAGCACTAAAGCTTGGTACAATTGTTGCTGCAATTTGTGGAGCAACTGCAGGTTTAGCGAATGGTGGATACCTAGATTGTAAAAAGCATACGAGCAATGACTTAGAATATTTGAAAATGGTCTGTCCTAATTATAAAGGCGAAAAAAATTACGAAATCGGACCTGTTGTATCTGATGGGAATTTAATTACTGCATCAGGAATTGCTCCTCTGGAATTTGCACTCGAAGTACTGCAAAAATTAGATGTCTTTGAACCAGATTCATATCATGCATGGTATAACCTTAATAAGACACACCAACCTGAATACTTCTTCGAGTTAGTGAATTCAATAAAAAGATAAGTAAAAATCAATTAATACTATAAATGGGGCTTATCATTTAACTTATTTAACTTCTATTTAAGCCCTGTTTAATTTATCTCCAGCCTTAATCTCATACATCCATCTATCTGTTTCCTCTTATCTCATGATCGATGACGATCAATTAATCCTTTAAATCCTTTGTTTTTTTATATCATCAATTTATATTCCTAAATATTTAACTTTTTGGACAATATAAAATACCATTAAAATGGTAATATATATATAGGTAATAAATGTAACTATGGTATTTAATAGATAAAATAAAACTCATAATTTATAACTCAAGGAAATTCTGTTAATAGTTGTAACTATAGGATAAGAGGAGATGCTTGAGTGAAGAAGAGATTAATAGAGTTCAAAAACGTTACGAAAGAATACCAGCTTGGTGACGTATCGATTAAAGCTTTAGATGGAGTAGACTTTACGATCTATGAGGGAGAATTCGTCGTAATACTAGGGGCAAGTGGAGCAGGAAAGAGTACCATTTTAAATATTCTCGGAGGCATGGATGTTGCCTCTTCAGGAGAGGTATTTGTGAATGGAAATAACATTACACAATACGATGAAAAGAAATTAACGTCATTTCGGGCAGAAGAAGTAGGTTTTGTATTTCAATTTTATAATTTAATCCCGAACTTAACTGCTTTGGAGAATGTAGAGTTTGCTTCTGAAGTGTGTAATGATCATTTGGATGCTAAGGAAGTACTGGGGAGTGTAGGACTTAATGAACGTAAGGATAACTTTCCTTCACAGCTGTCTGGTGGTGAACAGCAAAGGGTTGCGATTGCTAGAGCGGTTGCCAAAAATCCTTTATTATTACTTTGTGATGAACCGACTGGTGCATTAGACTATCAGACAGGTAAATCAGTACTAAATTTGCTTCAGAATTTAAATAAGGAAACACAAAAATGTATCGTCTTAATTACGCACAATTCTGCCATCGCCCCAATTGCTGATAGAGTTATCAAAGTGAAAAGTGGAAAAATAGAAGAAGTGATAACGAATGACGTAACAGAAAGTATTAAGGGGATTGAGTGGTAATGAAAAAATTACCCTTAAAATTATTAAGAGATATAAAGCAGTCGATCGGGCAATTTATCGCCATTGTAGTAGTTATTGCAGTAGGTACTTTCTTCTATACTGGACTTAACACGCTAAGCAATGAACTTAGTGCTTATACGAAAGAATATTTTGAAGAGCATAATTTAGCTGATTTAAATGTCCATTATAGCCAAATTACAAAAGATGAACTATATTCTATGCAAGAAATTGAGGGCATCAATAAGGTAGAAGGACGATATACATTTGATGCCAATCAAACATTTGAAGGATATAAAGCCACCTTGAAGATACATACAATTCCACAAAATAATGAAATCAACACGATTGCTGTTACAAGTGGCAGTATTCCATCAGGTAAGGAAGAAATCTTATTAGATTCTCGATATGGAAACGAGCATGACTATAAGATTGGCGATACTGTTACGATTAATAACAATCAAGGCAGTTTTGATTTTGTTATTAGTGGTTTCGGTGAGAACGTGGAACATGCATTTAATATTGAGGACCCATCTCTTGTACTACCAGACCATAAAACTTATGGTGTAGCCTACATTGATGAAGGGCGAATAGAAGAAATAGCAGGTAATCCTTATTATAATGAAGTGATTGTAGATGTGGAAGAAGACTATGACAGCAATCAAATAAGTAAGTCAATTGAAGGTTATTCAAAAGAACTTCCTTATCTGTACTTAGTAAATAAGGACAGAGCGGTAAGTTATTCGGCAATAAATGTAACGATAAATAATAACAAATTGATGAGTACAGTTTCTCCACTAATTTTGTTTATGGTTGCTGCTGTGACAATTTTCCTCACAATGTCAAGGGTGATCGACTCGCAGAGAAATCAAATAGGTATTATGAAAGCACTAGGTGTGACAGATCGAAACATTTTGTTCCATTATGTGGGGTATCCTATTCTCGTTGGTGTCGTTGGATCTATAGTAGGCTGGCTTATTACAGCTATAACACTTGTGCCATTACTTGATTCTGTTATCCATCAAACGTATTCGTTACCGAATTTTAGCTTGTCAGTCTCGTTTTTCACGATTTTTCCGCCGATCGTCGTTTCCGTCTTTTTTGGGGTGATCGCATGTTATTTGAGTGGGAGAAATGTATTGAAGGAACGAACAGCACAGGCGTTACGTCCAAAACCACCAAAGAAAATGAAGAAAATAGTAATTGAAAGAATTCCGGGGATCTGGACGAAACTACCTTATGGTAAGAAGCTGATTTTGAGAAACATTTTTCTGAACCCCAAAAAGGCTTTGGCAAGTTCAGTTGGAGTAATCGTTTGTGTGATCCTCTTAATTACTGCATTTGGCTTTGAAACTTCGATGCAATCGATTGCTGCTCAGATCAATAAGGTTTATACATACGATTATAAAGTTGACTATAAAGACGAGTTAGAATGGGATTCTGTTAAACTACCAACTGATGTAGATAAGTATTTTTCGTTATCAACTATCCCAATTGAATTTGTTGATTTCAGTGATGAGAAGAATGCAACCTTAACCGTTACGGAAAAAGAAAATAACCTTATTCATTTCTTTGATGAGTATCATAATCGAATAGCTTTAGATGATACGGGAGTACTGATTCCGAAATCATATGCTGACCAATACAACATAGCAAGGGGAGATATGATAAAACTTAAATTAATCGCCCCTGAAATGAAAGGACAATCTGTAGCCATACAGGTATCAAACATTTCGACACAATATACGAATCCTTCCTTTTATAGTACACCGGAGTATATGAGTAGTCTTGGTGTTGATTTTAATCCCACTTCTCTATTAGTTGAAGTGAACAATGGAGCCGATAAAGCTAGTGTCTTAAATTATTTGCAACAAGACCCTTCTGTTGATACCGTTTCTGATAAGAATGATGTGAAAAAGTCGGTCGATAATATTATCAAACAAAACAATCCAGTATTTATTATCTTCATTCTTTGTGCGGTTGTGTTATCATTTGGAGCAATGTTTACGATATCATCCATTAACATATATGAACGTACACGTGAACTTGCCACGCTAAAGGTATTAGGGTATCAAAAAAATAAGATTAACAGAATTATCTTCGTTGAAAATATAATGCTGACTACTTTTGCAGTTTTTGTAGCACTACCGATAAGTCATTATATGTATCAACTAGTTGTCGAAGCACTATCTAGCACCAATCAACAAATTCCTAATAAACTCGGCTTTGGTACGGTCGTACTGGCTGTATTACTAACATTTTTCTTAACTATAGTATCTAATTTACTTCTCAGACGAAAAGTTACAAAAATAGATATGATTGAATCGTTAAAAAGTGTGGAGTAGCTGTAAATAAAGATTGAGTAAAAATCCTGATTAATATTGTCAGGATTTTTTCATTTGTCTTAATTGGGTCAGACATAGTCAGATAATGAGTAAATATTTAATTAAAAAGAAGTGAATAAACTTAATATGAACAGTTGACTATTGTATGACAGGGAAGTATATTAAATGCAACTTGATTAGTTAAATTTGAGTAGTTAACTAATAACATTAAGGAGAAAGAAATATGAATAAAGCACAGTTTATTGTTTTAGGTATTTTAGAACAGTTTGAACAAGGTAGCGGTTATGATATTAAACAAGCATATGATCAAAAAAGAATTAATCAGTGGTTAGATGTTAAGATAGGTTCTATTTATCATGCAATCAAACAGTTACACAAAGGTGGATTCATTTGTGAAATCGAAAAAATACAATCAGGGAATTTTCCAGAAAAAACAATTTATAAAGTAACAGAAGAGGGAAAGAAAAGATTCGATTTGTTTCAGGAAGAAGCATTTCTGGGGTTGTTTCCTGACTTTTATGGATTTAAATTAGCATTAAAATTTAATGTGCGTCGTACAGAAAGAGAGATTAAAGAATACGCAAATAAAGCAATTGAAATTATTGATGAAAAACTGAATGCTATGGAAGCACATTTGAGTTCACTTGATTCAGAGAGTTCTCGATACAACTATGACTCTTTTTTCATTCAGCACGAGAAACGTTTGTTTGAAGCTGAAAAAGAATGGATTCAAGATGCAGTTAAAAATATTGATCTAATTATGTCTAAGGAAAAGTGAATATGAAGAAATAATTAATAGGATTATCTTTGGTAAATCCTTGAATTATATTCAAATTTGAGTATAATTAATTTAAGTAATCAAATTTGAATATATAAGGGGAATGGTTATGAGAACTAACTATCTTGAAAATGGTACGTTGGCTTTCGCGTTGTTAATCGTTGGGGTTATGGCTGGATTCTTCTACACATACACATTTAATGTCAATTTAGCTATGTTAGAAGTGAACGGAGAAACTTATGCAACAGTTCAGTCTTTATTTAATGTAAATGTCCGTCATCCTGCATTCTTTGTTTTTTTCTTTGGAGGTGGAGCAGCAGCTATCATCGCAATCTTAGCCAATATCCAACACTATAAAACAGTACCATTTTGGCTAATCGCTACAGCTGGATTCCTTTATATTTTTGGTATCATTGTTTTTACTCATCAAGTGAATTTACCATTGAATTATGAAACGGAAAGCTGGAATCCACAAGCACTTCCACAACATTGGATGCAAGTTCGTGATTCTTGGAATCAGGCTAATGCTTTGCGAGTTTTATTTGCCGGACTTTCCTTTGCTCTCTATATCATTGCTTTGGTCATGCGTACATCAAAAAAAGTCATTGATTAGGATAATTATAAGAAAAATAAATGGATTATAAATATTAGTTTGGTTTTTAATACTGTTATCGGATCATATTGTTAGTAATCTGTTCTCTTGTGGGAATTGTAAGTTCTATAGTGTAAAATGAAACGAACCGACCTTATTATGTAATAAGGTCGGTTTTTCGAATGATGCTAATTTAACAGGTGGTGTATATATGAATGAAAATTATCAAACTAACATAGAAAAAGCCAAAAAAGCAATTAACAGCGCGGATAATCTTATATTAGGTGGTGGGGCAGGTTTATCGGCTGCTGCTGGGATAACGTATAGTGGAACAAGATTTACCCAGAACTTTACTCGATTTATTGAGAAGTACGGATTGACCGACATGTATTCATCAGCTTTCTACCCATTTCCGACACAAGAGGAGAGATGGGCATACTGGGCAAAACATATTTACGTGAATCGTTATGAACCTAGTTCCACAAAGCTGTACAAGGATTTGTTTCAGTTAGTGAAGGATAGAAACTATTTTGTCATTACAACAAATGTTGAAAGCCAATTCGAAAAATCAGGATTTCCTAGTGAGAAAGTTTTTGAGGTTCAAGGTAATTACGGTTACTTACAATGTGCAAAAGGCTGTCATGACACATTATATGATAATGAACGATTGGTAAAGGAAATGATTGAAGAAACAATTAATTGTAAGATACCTTTCGAACTTGTTCCAACATGTCCTGTTTGTGGTGGCAATATGGACCCAAACTTAAGAATTAATCAATTTTTTGTTCAGGATAAAAAGTGGTATGAACACAATGAAGTGTACAATGAATTTCTA
Organism: Bacillus solimangrovi; assembly: GCF_001742425.1. Taxonomy (GTDB): domain Bacteria; phylum Bacillota; class Bacilli; order Bacillales; family Bacillaceae_N; genus Bacillus_AV; species Bacillus_AV solimangrovi. The sequence continues at coordinate 25,846 of NZ_MJEH01000024.1, read as the reverse complement.
AATCAATCAGCAGGAAAGCGAAATGTCTATATCGAATTAGGAGTTGGTTATAATACACCTGGTATTATTCGCTATCCTTTTGAACAAATGACGTTGCAAAATGAACATGCAACGTTACTTCGTTTAAACAAAGAACACTCAGAAGGTCTTAAGGAAAATGAAAATAAAACGATAGTATTTCATGAGGACATGAACAAAGTTATTTCGGAAATATTGTTATAAGAGCGTGTTCAAAAAGGAGGACAAAAAGATCGGAGAAGAACAAGGCGGTGCCGGAGTGAGGCAGCTGCACTGAGAAGCATCTCTGTAGCCTTGTACCGAGGAATTTATTTTTCCGAAAACACTTGCAGACGCAGGTACATACGAGTTAGTATTTGCCGAATAAGGTATGAAGGAAGCCCCACTAAAACCAACCACGTCCTGTGGCGAACGTGGGATCAACACATCCAATGCAAGTACAGTCTTTTTTTCCGGACTATTTGAACATCCTCTATAAGGAGGAATTCATAAATGTCTCAATTACCATTACAGACGTACGCTAACTTAATTCACTTATATGAAGAATTTATTCCATCACCGTCCGCTAAGGTTGATAGTGAACAAGTTGTTGATGAGTTAATTACGAAGCTGTTACAAGAACCCGAAGCTCCAAAAGATGTTCAGATTCCTGCCGATCATTTTAGTAAACGTCAGTTATTAAGAGGTCTTTTGAACATCAGGCAACCGAAGTTATTAGATGAAGAATTTCTAAGAAAGCTGGACTCTCTTTTACAAACAGAGTTAAAGGAAAAAGGCGTTGTCAAAGTAGATGAACTCAATACAGTTTCACACCTAGTTCCTAACAACCCTTTCTCACAATCGGATAAGTTCGTCTTATGGCAAGGAGATATAACACAGTTAGATGCTGGTGCAATTGTTAATGCGGCAAATAAGTACATGTTAGGCTGTTTCCAGCCATCACATGCATGTATTGATAACGCAATCCATTCAGCAGCAGGACCTCAATTAAGGAATGATTGTGAAATCATTATGTCTCAACAAGGAGAATTAGAGCATACAGGTGGTGCAAAGATTACAAGAGCGTATAACCTACCATCACAATATGTGTTACATACAGTTGGGCCGATTGTACCGAATGGAACGACATTGACAAAACAACAAAAAGAAGAATTAGCAGCTTGTTATATTTCTTGTCTTGAATTGGCGCGTGAAATTAAGAATATTGAAACGATTGCTTTTTGTGCGATCTCAACAGGTGTATTTGGATTTCCAAAACGAGAAGCGGCGAACATTGCTATTGATACGGTCAACGACTGGTTAGCAACTCAACCAAATCATTTTAAAAAAATCATATTTAATGTTTTCGGTGAAGAAGATTATCATGAATACCTTAAAGTCTTTCAACAAAGTGCTAATAGTTAAACTAATAAGGTTATAAGAACGTTTTATCGAAAGGGCATTGGAGAAAACTATTAAACGAATTGATTCAACATTTTTCTGACATGCGAGCTTTTAGCGTTTCTATAAATTTAGCAGGATCATCCAAGCGTAAAGCAACTTTTGTGTATGTTTTTTTCATTCCCATCATAAGTGTCGCATTGCATGGGTTCTTTAATTCTAGAATGACATGTGGATGTACAGCTTCTAGGTCTCTAGCAATAAATTCTATCGTTGTCTCTTTCTCTAATTTCTTCTCTAACGATTGTTTGTCCGTAGTTACTAACGCAATATTATTAAGCGGTAATACCATTCTTTTCGTTAATCCAAGCGAAATGTATAAATCATCATTGGTTATTTTCAAAGGGTTCAAGCGCAGAGCCTGTATATCACCAATAAAAAATACAATTGAGTACACATTTAAAATAAGCAATATGATTGAAAGTAATATAGACTGATTGTGAAGCCACCAATGGATTCCAATTGTTTCGAGAATAATTGCGTGTATCAGCATGATTTGTAATGGAATGAGGCTCGAATTTTTATATAAAGTGAAGTAATTTGGACCAGTTGGTAAGCTCTTTCTCCATGACGCAAAAGCATAATAAAATAAGAGTAACTCTGATGTAACAACTTGTATGATAGGTCGTGTGTTTACTTTTTCTTCAATTGCTGTAGCAAAAGAAAACAACAAGCTCTCATTACTTAAACGTATTTGCTGAATAACTGCTGGCATATAACGAATCATTGTAACTATCAAAGATAATTCTAATAATAGTACTACTCCTTCAATGGCAAAGCCTATATAGGATATTTCTACATACGGTTTAAAGAATTCTGTTGGAATTATAAATCTAGTTAAGATAATTCCTCCAGCCATTAAAATGATAAAACGTCTGATTAGGAAATTTTTCTTTCTATTTATCGCTAACACGAGCAGTGGCAAAACGACTGCTAAATCAAATAAAGAACCAAATATGATCCACTTCGCTTTCTCAGGTACTATGAGAGAGGGGAGAGAAGATCGATATAATAAAAAATTACAAAGAAGCACTAATATTAATAATGATATCCATATGTAGTTCTTCTTTTCTCGTTGCAAAACTATCACATTATCACCTTCCTTATGTTATTATTGTAACTTATTGGTGGGTGGTATTTTCTTGTATTTTTTGAACATTAGAAAAATATCTCCCGTAGATTGACATCAGCTAAATTCTCCACTGTTAATGAATGAGAGATTTCATTATTCAATTGATACTTTATAAAAATACTATATGCTAAATAGAAAAAGTGAGGGAATTAATTTGAAAGCTAAATTAGAGAGAAGGTTAGTATTATTATATGGTGGGGAAACAATATCAATATTTTTGTTTATTATTGTAAGCTTTATGTTGAATAAGTTTTATCCTCAAATACGATTGTATTCTCTATATTCTTTTTGGTGTTCATTCTTTTTCTTAGAATTTCTTTTAGCACAAGGTAGTGTGTACTGGTATTCAAAATGGAAAAGACTAAAAAGAGAAGGTACATCTGTAACACCGAGCTCAATCGTAAGGTTATTAAAGAGATTTAAAAAGTATAATGTAGGTTTGATCATCTTGTCACCATTCGTAATCATCATTGATATTTATGTGTGGTATCCGCTACTCTCTCTTAATAGTGTATTAATCGTAACTTTTATTTATATCTTTGCAATACTTGAATACATAAACTATTTCTACATTCAGCTTTCATACGATAATCTGTCTGATATCAAACACCTTTTAAAGACAAGAAAGCTAAAACAAGCTTGTTTAAACAAAGATTTTGAGAGAATGATGTGAATTATTATCGTAATAGAAAAATCATATTTTTATGGTAGGATTTTTATCCTTTCTAATTTAAAAAGCAGTATAAATAATGTTAAAATTACTTTAGAATTGATTAAAACATGAGAAGGAGTTATACAATGGGAAACATTCTTATTTTTGGGCACAAAAACCCTGATACAGATACGATTTGTTCTGCGATTGCTTATGCAGATCTAAAGAAACAATTAGGTGCTGATGTAGAACCTGTACGTCTAGGTGATATCAATGAAGAAACACAATTTGCATTAAATTATTTTAAGCAAGAGCAGCCACGTAAAGTAGCGACTGTTGCAAATGAAGTGGATGAGGTTATTTTAGTCGATCATAATGAGCGTCAACAAAGTGTTGAGGATATTGATCAAGTGAGAGTTACAGAAGTAATTGATCATCATCGAATTGCAAACTTCGAGACGAGTGACCCACTTTATTATCGTGCAGAACCAGTTGGATGTACGGCTACAATCTTAAATAAGATGTATAAAGAGAATGGTATTACGATTTCAAAAGAAATTGCTGGATTAATGTTATCTGCAATTATTTCTGATACATTACTTTTCAAATCACCGACTTGCACACAACAAGATATTGATGCAGGGTATGAACTAGCAGAAATTGCTGGTGTAGATGCAGAGGTTTACGGTTTAGAAATGTTAAAAGCAGGTGCAGACTTAAGTGATAAATCTGTAGAAACATTGATTTCTTTAGATGCGAAAGAATTTCAAATGGGCGCAAGTAAAGTTGAAGTAGCACAAGTAAATGCAATTGACTTAGATCAAGTGTTATCACGTCAACAAGAATTAGAAAAAGCAGTTTCAGAAGTGATTGATGAAAAGGGACTAGACTTATTTTTATTTGTTCTAACTGATATCATTAATAAGAACTCAGTTGCAATCGCACTTGGTAACAAAGCTCAAGCGGTAGAAAAAGCGTTCAACGTTACATTAAACAACAACTCAGCTGTTCTTGAAGGCGTTGTTTCACGTAAAAAGCAAATAGTGCCACAATTGACAAATGCGATTAGTGAACTTGGATAAGTGAAAAAACACATATGAGCTTATTAAGATTAACTTGTTACATTGAAATATAATGTATCAAGTTAATTTTTTTGTTCAACAGATCTTCATCACTGGATTCCTTCTGATATGTCGTTTTACCAAGAATAATCTTAAAAGATGATCATAAACATGAACAGAATGTAGAACTCTGATCAAGTAGCGTATGCTTTCAACTTCAATAAAAGTTATTAGTCATTCTTTAGTTTCGACTATCTCTTTTGTATCAATGGATTCATAGTTGTATGAGCGAAGATTGGAGGGTGTTCATGTTTTCTTTTCTTTGGAGCGGTGGTATGGTGTGGAATGTTCCTCTATTCATAGGCCTTATTATTGTTGGTCTTGTTTACACAATTGTATTGAGGTATTTGCATGAAGCAGAACGATCTCATTTGAAAATGGTTCTCTTTTATAGCGGATTATTGTTAATATACATTATCATTGGTAGTCCTTTGTCTATATTGAAACATTCTTCTTTTACGGTTCATATGACTTATATGAGTCTTCTCTTTTTTATAGTTCCTCCTCTTCTATTAATGGGGATACCACTCACCTTTATAGAACGGGTAAAGCAATTAATATTAAAGAAATTCGTTATATCACACACAATAACTCTTCTCATTTTTGCCTGTCTGTTTCTGTTATATCATATGTCATTTATGTTCAATCTCTTCTTGCAATATCCCACTCTACAAACAGGATACATGCTCATTTTGTTTGTATTATCACTTCATGTTTGGAGCCCTTTGATTACATTAAATAATGAGAATGAAAGAAGCAGGTATGCAGCACTTAATAACATAGTATTGATGCCAGCCTGTCTGATCTATGTAGCTACAGGATTGCTTGGAGGAATGAGTATTCCATTTCTTTCTCAATTTGCTGAGTTATGTGTACCTGATCAGTCTGATTTGTCGATATTATTGCCTACCTGGTACAATTTCCGATTCGACCAAGTTGTAGCAGGAATCGTTATGATGGGGATTCATAAATTAGCAATCGCGATTACGGTTAAAAATAGAGATAGAAGATAGTCTTTTATTGAAATGCTTAATCGTTTTTCATATGCCAACTTGTATAAAAGAGAATGATTGTCTTTTTTTTTGAATAAAATTAGAGAGAAAATGACTGTTATAAACTTTTCTGCTGTAAGTTAGAAAGAGGGTGAATGGATTGATTGTGAATATGGGGATCTATATAACGTTGCCTTTGTTAATTGGAAGTTTAATTGGGTCTTGGACATTATCTTTATTCGGTCATAAACAGAATGTGCTTAATCGAATCTTGGGCATTGGGATGTTATTAGTCATTGTCATTGAGTATATTCCTCACATTCTCGGTGAATATGATATCAGTGGAATTGTGATAGGTTCAGTTACCGCAATAACAGTTTTTATAGTAATTGAGCGGTATTTTACAAGTACAGATAAGGGGAATCACTATCGTTTTTCGACTTTGGCGATTATTGTTAGTTTCATTGCACATAGTATACCGATGGGTGTTTCATTAGGCATGATATCAATGAATGATATGGAACTTGCGATAAGTCAATTTAGAGGTATGCTCTTTCATCATTTAGCTGAAGGAATTGCGATCATTGGAATATTAATGAATGAACAGCGTGCAACATGGGGAAAGTTATTTGCTTGTGTTATTGCGATTTCACTATTTTTCTATTTATCGATTTTGATTGGGATGGTTTATGAAGTAAATGTACATACAGAAAATTGGGTGGTAGGCATATCTTTAGGTTCATTATTGTATGCTGTCCATCACTTATTAGAAAAAAATAACTAATTCTGTTTGACATAAACAGAATATTTTTTTATGATTTAATCATAATATATGAACATATCTTCATGTGTTGCAATAGAATAGGAGTGAACCTATGGTGAAAAATAATAAAGACAATAAGTTAGTACAACTTAATAACGAAAATTATGATTTAGAAAAAGAACAATGCGTGGAAATAGATGAAGAAACACTTTTTATTGTAACTCAAACATTTAAAGCTTTATCAGAACCGACCCGAGTTAGAATCTTACACTTAATCGCACAGAAAGAACATTCTGTAAATGAAATAGCTGAAAAATTATGCCTTCTTCAAACGACTGTTTCACATCAACTACGTTTTTTGAAGAACTTAAGGTTAGTCAAATATAGACGTGATGGTAAAAATCTTTATTATTCGGCTGATGATGATCATGTAATGAACATGTTACAGCAGACTATTCACCATGCCAGACACCATTAATATGTATGGGGGATGAAGCAAATGAACGAGTATAAACTTCAAGGTCTCTCTTGCGGTAACTGTGCTAGAGAGATGGAAGAAGAAATTAATAAGTTAGAAAATGGTGAAGGTTCGAGAATCCTCTACAATAGTAGTAAGCTCGTATTGAATGATGGCGTTGATATGCAAAAGGTTGAGAAGATCTTATCTTCAGATGGTGCAACAATTACGAAAGAAAACAATGAACATGACCATAATCATTCACATTTTAATAATAATCGTATGAAAATGTTGCTCTCCATGTCAGCCTTAATTTTCATAGCAGGTATATATGTTGATACACAAGTAGATAACATCATTCCAATCATAATGTATTTAGTTGCAGCAGCGGCTAGTGGTTACAATACGTTTATTAAAGGGGCAAAAAACCTCGTTAAGTTTAAGTTCAATATTGATACACTCATGACAATTGCGTTAATCGGAGCATTCTCTATCGGTGAATGGAAAGAAGGAACCTTAGTAGCAATTCTATTTGGAGTAAATGAGTTGTTAGAAGGACTAGGGATGGAGAAGGCAAGAAAATCTATGGAAGAGTTATTAAAAGTAGCTCCTAAAGAAGCCATATTGATTGAAAATGGTCAAGAACGAATTGTTCCGATCGGTATTTTGAAAGAAGGAGATATCGTTCTCGTTAAATCAGGACAAAAAATTCCGTCCGATGGAATTGTCACTTCTGGGAAAAGTTCGGTAAATGAAGCTGCCATAACAGGAGAAGCAATGCCTGTTGAAAAAGAACCGGATGAAAAGGTCTTCGGTGGCAGTATTAATAATGAAGGCATTTTAAAAGTGAAAATCACGAAACAATACAAAGATTCTTCGCTTGCAAAGATTCTCCACTTAGTAGAAGAGGCGCAAGAAACGAAAACACCTACAGAGCAATTCATAAATCGATTTGCAAAATATTATACACCAATGATTATGGTGATTTCAGTACTTGTGATGATCGTGCCACCGTTATTATTTAACGGGGACTGGGGTGCTTGGTTTTATCAAGGTTTGGCTGTATTGATTGTAGGCTGTCCATGTGCATTGATCTTGTCATCACCAATTGCAATTGTCTCAGGTATTGCTCGAAATGCTCGAAACGGAATTCTAGTAAAGGGTGGCGTATTCCTCGAGCAATTAGGGAAGATTGACACGATTGCGTTTGATAAAACAGGTACACTTACGAAAGGCCATCCATATGTAGAAAAAATGGTTGTTAATGATGAAGATCGTTTTCTTCATATTGCTGGTTCAATTGAAAGAGCATCATCTCATCCGATAGCAAAAGCTATTATAAAAAAAGTAGATGAACAACAGATTGCTTATACAGAACCTGACGAATTAAATACGATTTCAGGTCAAGGCGTAACAGCTATTATTAACGGTAAACAATATAAAGTAGGAAACGAGAAAAGTATTAGTTTTACGTTACCTGTTGATGTTTCCGAAAAAATAAATCGATTAAAAAATGAAGGGTACACACTTGTCATTGTCTCAGATGAAGAAAAGGTATTAGGGTTATTTGGGATAACTGATGAAATTAGAGAAGAAAGTAAAGTAATAATTGAAAACCTTAAGTTAGCTGGAGTAGAAAATACGGTGATGTTAACGGGTGATCATAATAAGACAGCAGAAAAAGTAGCAAAGCAAGTAGGTTTAACGAATTATTATGCTAGTCTTTTGCCAGATGAAAAGGTAGCAAAAGTAAAGCAACTAACTAAAACAGGTAAAGTAGCTATGGTTGGAGATGGAATTAATGATGCACCTGCTTTAGCAACAGCAGATTTGGGTATTGCAATGGGTAAAGGAACAGATAGTGCAATTGAAACAGCTGATATTGTACTAATGCAAGATCATCTTGGGAAATTACCGTCTGCAGTAAGAATAGCTAAAAAGGTAAATAAAATAATAAAGGTAAATATCTCACTAGCACTAGGGCTAAAACTAATTGCGCTATTACTAACAATACCAGGAATGCTAACACTATGGATTGCGATATTATCAGATATGGGTGCTACAATCTTAGTCACGTTAATTAGCTTAACGATTATGCTTGGAGAAGAACAGCAAATCAAGCTATCCGAAAATGAGTAGATAAATTGGCATAAAAACACTTATGTAACCTTACAATACTAGTTGAATTATCTGACAGTATTGGGGGCATAAGTGTTTTTATCGTTGTTACTTAGCATATTCCTCTGGTGTTTTACCGATGATGGTTTTGAAATCTCTTATAAAATGAGATTGGTCATAGTAACCTAGTTGCATTGAGAGATCAATCCAATTATGATCATTGTTGTTTTCGATAATTTCAGCAGCATTTTGTAGTCGATAAAGTTTAATGACCCACTTAGGGCTTACCCCTACATATTGTTGAAAGATCCTTTGGAGCTTTCTTTTGTGTATATGGAAATGGTCGCAAAGGTGTTCAACTTTAGTGATACTTTGTTCTGAAATAATCAGATCAATAATTTGATTAACGAAAGTAATCTGCTCATCTCTTTTTGGAAGAGATTCCTCAATGATATTTTCTATATATTTAGTAGCTAATTGTGCGTCTTGTTCGAAAAGAATCGTCTCTTCAAGTGTTTGGGTAGAGACTCCAAAAACATCTTGAACGTTCATAGGCAAACTTGATAAATCAGATACAGACTTTTTGATAAATGGATAGAATCCTCCAGGTCTGAATTTTACACCGAATACTATTCCTTTTCCTTTTACTAGATAGGAGAATTTACGTTTTGTTGGGCCGAAGATACCTGTTTTATTGTGCTCAACGACTAAATTAACACAAGGGTTCGGAATAACATCTTGTAAAAATTGTTCCTTCTCAGATACATCCCAACTGACACACCAATAATGTTTGACGAAGAAACTTGTATGTTCAGAGGCGGGATATCGCGTAAGTGTATAATTATTTGTTGCTTCTTTTATTTTTAAAACTCCCATGTTGCTATTCTGAGCGTTGGTTTCCATCTTAATCACTTCCTTCCATTTTAAATTTGAATAAGCTGTACTTCATGTTAAGGGTGTCGTGTTTTTACAATACTTGTATGTCACTAATGATTATAATTGAGACCAGTAGCATATTAACATGTAATTCAGGAGGGTGATGGAATGCGTTTGAAATATGAATTTTACATTGATGCACAACCTGAGGATGTATGGGACACTTTAGTAACGCCTGAAGGAACTCGAAAAACTTTCTTCGGATGTGTCATTCGATCAACTTTCAAAGAAGGAGACTCATTTGAGTATGTAGGTCCAGGTCAAGATGGGGATGAGACAATTCATGTGTATGGAAAAATTTTAACATATGAACCGAATAAAGTACTAAGTTATCTTGAACATCCTAGTTCGACGTATCATGCTAATCATGAAGAGCTAGAGTCTCGTGTAACTTTTTCGTTAGAGACTGTAGGTACATGTACAAAATTAACGCTCGTTAATGATCAGTGGACGGATAATCATCCTGCTTATGAAAATGCAGAACAACATTGGTGGATGATTCTTAGTAATATCAAAACAGTAACTGAGACAGGAAGAGCTTTAAATTTTGGTTGATAGCTATTATTTGTGTGTAAGGGGCAGACACGCAAAGTGTTTCTTTGCAATCTGTTCTTTTTTTATGTAGATATCGTCAATGATAATTGGTAGAATGATACAAAATGAAATTAGGGGGGCGGAAGCGTATGAAAACAATCGGTATGCTGGGTGGTATGAGTTGGGAGTCTTCGGCTATCTATTATCAATTAATTAACGAAAGGGTAAAAGAGCAACTTGGTGGACATCATTCTGCTAAAAGTATCTTGTACTCTGTTGATTTCCATATGATAAAGCAACTTCAAGAGAGTGGACAATGGGATGAAGCGACAAGACAATTAATTGAGACTGCAAGATATATCGAAAAAGCAGGTGCTGACTTTCTTATTATTTGTACAAATACAATGCACAAAATGGCTGATGAAGTCCAAGCAGGCATTTCAATCCCACTGCTTCACATTGCTGATATGACAGGTGAACAAATTATTAAGCAAAAGCTAAAAAAAATTGGCTTATTAGGTACAAATTTTACAATGGAGCAAGACTTCTATAAAGGAAGATTACAATCAAAGTACGATCTAGACATAGTCGTTCCAGATGATAACGATCGAAAAATAATACACGAGATTATTTACAATGAGTTATGTCTAGGTGTTGTAAAAAACGAATCAAAACAGCAATACTTAAAGATAATAGCAAAGCTTATTGACAATGGAGCGGAAGCAATCATTCTCGGATGTACTGAAATTACGATGTTAGTGAAACAATTAGATGTAAGTGTACCTGTATTTGACACGACAAAAATTCATGCAAACAAGGCAGCAGACTTTGCAATACAGAATGCCACATCTTATTGATTTTCAAAAATGAATGACAATTCATTGTGTTGATCGTTCATAAACCGTATGATGATAATATAGGAACATAGTCAAAGTCATTTAAAAATACAATATTAAAAAAGAGAGGTTGACCGTTAGTGTTACAAATAGAAGAGCAGAACGGTGTTAAGACTGTTAAAGGCACAGTGACTGCCCAGGGCGTTTCGATTTCGGTCTATATGTATTTTGTTGATGGCATGCTTATTGATACGAGTACGGTTCAGTTGCAAAGATGGTTAATTCCTTTCTATGAAGAGCATAATATTGATATGGTCAGTCTAACTCACTGGCATGAAGATCACACAGGGACAGCAGCATGGCTTCAGAAAAATAAGGACATTCCAATACACATTCATCCGATGTCAATTGAGATATGCAGACAACCTGCTAGTTATGCTCAATATCGTAAAAAGTTTTGGGGTGTGAGGGAGCCATTTGAAGCTCTTCCATATGATAAGAAAGTAGAGTCACGAAGTAGGAGCTGGGATGTGATTCATACACCAGGTCATTCAGCCGATCATGTTTCTTTATATGAAGCGGAAACTGGAATTCTTTTTTCTGGAGATTTGTTTGTCAGTCCTAAACCTAAATTAATTCTTAAGGATGAATCAATTCCACTAACGATTGCGACAATACGTAACGTATTGACTTATGATTTTGAAGAGATGTTTTGTAGTCATTCTGGTTACCATCATAACGGGCGTAAGGTGCTTCAGAATAAGCTCAATTGTTTAGAAGAGTTAAGCGGTGAGATTATTCACTTACATGAGCAAGGATTATCGATGAATGAGATTAATCAAGAGATCTATCCGAGACCTCAACCAATGCAAGCGCTATCGAATGGAGAGTGGGACTCAATCCATATTGTTCGATCAGTACTTGGAGAATATGTTTAAATAAAACGGTTAGGTGCTATCTTAATCATTAGACAAGATAGCGCTACATAGTTAAGTGGAATTAAAATCGAATTAATGTTTGACGGGAGTATTAATTCGATTTATAATTTAAAAATGTGACTGACGTGTCAGTTATATTTAGGGAGGAATTTTTGCATGAAGAAAACTGATGAACTATTGTTAGACGCAGCCTTATCTATCTTTCATGAAAAAGGTTATCACTTAACAAGAGTATCAGATATTGTTAAGCAAGCTGGTGTTTCACAAGGTACATTTTATTTATATTTTAAAAGCAAGGAAGAAATATATGCAAAGTTAGTCGATCAATTCCTAGAAAGAATATTGCTTAGCCTTGAAGAATTATCAATTCAATTAGAACCATTAGATGATGTAGATGGAAAAAAGGAGCTAATATATCATACTTTTAGGTTTTTTTATGAAAACCGAAAAATGGCGAACTTAACATTCACTAACCAAGTAGAAACTCCTAGTATAAATGAGATAATCGAGCAGCGTGATCAAGCGATTGTAGCGTTTATAAAAAAGGTCATTAGATCATCAGAACCATATAATCAGTTTTCTGATGAAGAATTAGACATAGCAGCAAGTGGAATTCATGCAATGTTTATTCATCTGAATTATAAGTGGTTCAATGAAGATAGTGTTGATGAGAGATACATTGATTTGTTAGCTGGTGTAGTATTTCGAATGATTATGTAAGCTAGATATAGGTATGGAGTTAATTTGACTTTTACCACTAATTGTATTTAGGTGAAAGTCAAATTTTTATAATCTAAACTGACTGATTCGTCAGTTATGTATATTGAACATGAATTTGAAGAGAGATTAAGGTTGGAAGGGGAATATCTAAGTCATGAAAGTGCTTGAGAAGCAGTTGTCTATTATTGTTATCGGATTAAGTCTATTGTTGGTAGGTTGTTCAAATGATGAAACTTCAGCGCAGTCTGAAAAGGCTGTAGTAGTAGAATTACAACAAATAAAAGAAGAAAATGCTCCTATTTATTTGAATTATCTTGGTAATGTAACTGTGAAAGATACAAAAAAATATAGTTTTAAAACGTCAGGTAAAGTTCAGTCCCTTTCAGTAGAGAAAGGTAATCATGTTCAGAAAGGTCAAGAGATTGCAAGACTTGAAACGACAGAGCTTCAATATGCTGTGAATGCTGCGATTGGTCAGTATCAGTCAGCAAAAGCTCAATATGATAAAGCAGTGAATGGAGCATCGTTAGAAGATAAAGAGCAAGCAAAATTAGCTGTTAGTCAAGCTGAGGTTTCTGTTGAACAGGCTAAAATAGTTATGAAACAGGCAGAAGAAGCCTATCAATTTGTAGAAGATCAACTTACAAAATATAAAATTTTATACGATGAAGGAGTAGTTGCTCAAAACGAACTAGATAAATTAGTGTTAGAGAGAGAATTGAAACAGAAAGATTTTGAAAATACGAAACAACAGCTTTCTCAAGCAGAAATTGGGTTAGCAAATGCTCAACAAGTATCGAAAGATGTAGAAAATGGGATAAGAGTGGAAGATATTGAAGCACTAAAAGGTCAGCTTGAGCAGTCTAAGGCAAATGTAGATGCACAGAAGAAGATGCTTCAAGATGCAGTTATTTATGCTGAACAGTCTGGTGTTGTTAGTGAATTACCAGTAAAGTCAGGTGAAGTGATTAGTGCAGGTTATCCAGTTGCTGTATTACGCACACCAGAAAAAATTGTGCAAACAGGGATTACACAACAAGATATTAATGAGGTTGAACACGGTACAAAGGTTGTTTTAACTATAAACAATCAAGCGTATAACGGAATTGTAACTTATATTAGTGATACACCTGATATGCAGACTCGCACATTTGAAACAGAGATAGCGTTTGAAAACGAATTAGATCTACCATTAGGATTGGTTGCTGAGGTAGATTTCGAAACAGGAGAACAGAGTGCGATTTCAATTCCAGTAACGAGCATTTTAAATGATGGTGAGAAAGATTATGTGTATGTGATTGAAGAGGAGAGAGCTATTAGGAAAATTATCGAAATAAAAGATCTTCAAGGCACAAATGCAACTGTAAAAGGTTTAAAAGATAGTGACAAGCTAGTCATTAAAGGAATGAAAAACCTACGTTCAGGAAGCCTTATTACAACGGTGAAAAAGAGTTCTAAGAGTGAATTAGAGAACAAGGGTTTAGAAGAAGGTGTAAAGGAATATGAGTAAGGGTGCAATTTATAAAGCAATTGTGAATCGAAAGGTTACCTTCTTTGTAATTGTCTTAGTTATTTTAGCGGGAATGATTAGTTATAGAGCGATTCCTAAGCAAGAGATTCCAGATGTTACGTCACCTGCTGCATTGATTAGCACTATATATCCAGGAGCTTCTTCTTCTGAAATCGAACAGCTTGTAACAACACCGATCGAGGATGAACTATCAGATATTGATGGAATTTTGAAATTAGAATCTACATCTGTTTCGAATTTATCTATTGTAATTGTTGAGTTTGATGTAGATGTAGATACAGGTGAAGTATTTGATGATGTACGTACAAAGGTTGATGCTGTTAAGTCTGATTTACCAGATGGAGCAATGGAACCGGAGATTGATACAGAATTAACTGAAACACCAGGAGTCATTCTAGCTTTTACAGGTGAGAATTATGAGCAAGCACAATTAGAGGAGTACGCAGAAGTTTATAAGCGTGAATTAAGACTAGTTGATGGAATACGGAAAATTGATGTAGAGGGCAGTGAGGAGAAGCGAATTGTCGTTGAAGTCGATCATACAAAATTAGCATCTTATCAACTTTCACTTGATGATATTCTTACACTTCTAAGTGGACAAAATATCAACATATCATCAGGGTCAATTGGTGAGGGTTCATCAAAGATTAATGTGAAAACGGAAGGTTTGTTTGAATCATTAGATGAGATTGAGAATATGATCGTAGATGTTTCACAAGAAACAGGTGCGGTTATTCGAATACGTGATCTAGCAGATGTTAAGTTTGAACGAAGTGACCGTGATTTAAGAATTCGTCATAATGGTGAGGAATCAGTATTACTAGCATTGTATTTTGAAAAATCGCAAAATAGTGTTGCAATTGGAGAAGATCTGAAAAAGAAGTTAGATATGCTTAATCATAATGTTCCGTCAGATTTACATGTTGATGAAGTTGTTTTTCAACCAGATGATGTAGATAAGTCGATTTCTGACTTTATTATAAATCTCGTTATTGGAGTTATTTTAGTCATTATCGTTGCATTAATTGGAATGGGCTGGCGTAGCGCGATTGTTATTTCAACAGCATTACCACTAGCAATCTTTACAACATTTGGGGTTATGTATGTAATGGGTGTTAAGCTTGAGCAAATATCAATTGCTGGGTTAATTATTGCACTGGGTATGCTTGTTGATAACTCTATTGTTGTTAGTGATTCTATTCGTAAGAGGCTTGATGATGGAGAAGCGCGTTTGAAAGCATGTGTTGAAGGAACTAAGGATGTTGCTGTACCTATGTTTGCATCATTGTTAACAGTATTAACTGCTTTCACGCCCTTGTTAATCATTCCTGGTGCGTCTGGTGAATTTTTAAATAGTTTACCAAAGGTTGTTATGGTCAGTTTAATTGCTTCGTATTTAACAGCGTTATTTGTAATCCCGATGCTTTCATATGTGGCATTACCTAGCGCAGAGCAGAGCAAACCGCAAAGGAAAACAAAGTTGTTCCATTTCTTCGTAAATGCACATGCTTATGTATCAAAGCGAAAGGTATTGGCACCTATACTTACAATTGTATTATTTGCAGCTATGGTATTTACACAATCATTATTAGGTCTTTCTTTCTTCCCGAAAGCAGACAAAGATATGTTGTATATCGATATTAATACGTTGGAGAGTAATGATATTGAGATAACTGAGAGTGTAATAGAAACAGTTGAAGACATATTGAGCGAAGAGCCTGAGGTGAAAAGTTATACATCAGCTGTAGGTGGTGGTTTACCTAGGTTCTTTGTAACGGTATTCCGTGGAGGAGAGTCAGCTGATGCTGCACAAGTCAAGTTAGACATTGACCTTGAGCAGAGTGAACGTTTTGAGAGTAAGCCACAATTAGTTGATTATCTTCAAGAGAGAATTGATAAAAGTCTTGTTGGTGTAGAAGCTGTAGTGAAAGAAATTGAACAAGGTCCACCAGGTGGAGCACCAATACAAATACGTGTGCTAGGAGAGGACATTCAGGAAATTAAGAATATAGCAAAGGTTGTTTCAGGTAAGTTAGTAGAGCTCCCTGGTGCTGTAAATGTACTAGATGATAGTGCTGATTTAGAATATCAGTATTATATTGATGTTGATACAAATCTAGCAACTCAAGTCGGATTAAGTAAATATGATATTCAAAAGCAAATTGCCTTAGCATTAAATGGTTTAACCTCCTCCACTTATCGTACAAAGAGTGATGAATATGATCTAGTTGTAAAATCGAATATTAATTCTATTGAAGAGCTAGAGTCATTAGCAATTAAATCTAGTGTTACAGGAGTAAAAGTTCCACTAAAGCAGGTTGCAAATGTACAATTACGACCAGAGTTATCAGTCATTTATAAATATGATCGTCAATATGTTGTTGAAGTATCAGGCTATGCTAAGGATGGGTACAGTGCTGTTGAAATTCAAGATCAATTAGAAAGTGAAATGAGTGGAATTGATACTGGTAATGTAATGTTAGATTTTGCAGGGGAAAAACAAGATATAGAAAACAACTTCGGTGCGGCGGCTTCGTTTGCGATCATTGCAGTTGCAGTGATGTTTATAATTATGTTTGTTCAATTCAAATCATTTGTTCAGCCATTGATTATATTTGTATCTATTCCTCTTGCTATGTTTGGTTCATTTTTAGGCTTGCTTATATTTGGTTTGCCGTTGTCATTTACTGTAGTATTAGGAGTCATTTCACTAAGTGGGATTGTAATTAACAATGCACTTATTTTGACTGATTTCATGAACAGAGAAATAGAAAATGGTAAGAGCATTCATGAGGCAACGGCTAACTCGGTTAAGAGCCGTGTTCGCCCAATTTTAATCGGTGCTACGACTACAGTGTTTGGTCTTCTTCCGTTAGCCGTATCCGGAAATGGCTTGTTCTCTCCAATGGCTGTTGCATTAATGTTTGGAATCATGTTGTCAACAGCGTTAACACTTGTATTAATACCAGTATTGAACGAGATTGTTATGACTTTGCTAGATAAAATTCAAGGTAGAAAGTCATCGCAGCGAGTGGATCAGCAACATGATATACAAGTGTAATAGTATTTTTAATAAGGTAGTACTTTTGCGGATGGCGAGAATGTATAGTATTACCACTTTTCAAAATATAGAAACTGAAATAAATAAGTGTTAAGAACAGATTTTTAAGGAACATATTTTGATTATTTTTTGTAAAGGAATATATAGTATGTTAAGTGAAACTAAAGGATCTTGAGAACGTATATATTTGATAATAAGGGGGAGTGATTTGAATGAGTGATCAAAAAGGGTGCATGAAATGTGGCAGTACTCATGTTGGTCAGAAGGAAGTAGCGATGACGGGTACAGGCTTGTCGAAAATGTTCGATATTCAAAACAATCAGTTTCTAGTCGTATATTGTAAGAATTGTGGATACTCTGAGTTTTATAATAAAGAAGCTTCAACGGGATCGAATATACTAGATTACTTTTTTGGTTAATAATGATATCTAGATTAAAGATGATTACCTTAAATTTATAGGTGATCATCTTTTTTTATTAAGTGCGAAAATATAAGACTAGGCTTCAGTCCTACACGAATTATGTGAGTGATGTAAGGGTAATGGATCTTGTATAGTTATTCTCTTGTGTCAATAAAATTTATGATTCCAATTTATAGTAAGTACCCTTAGTTAAGACTTATTTTCCTTAAGCATGACGAACAACTTAGTAAGACACAAATATAAGTCTCTAAATAGTTTATATGTTCTAACTATCGGATGAATGAAAAGGAGAAGAGAAAATTATGAAGCGACTTATTCACCTATTAATCATCACTTCTTTATTCGTAGGTTTTGGAATTAATCATCCTGTACAAGCTGATTCAGGTGAAGGTACTGTAATTAATGAAAAGTTTGGCCCTCCAATTGTAGCCTATGGGGGTTCACTGACTACCGAACAGCAAGAGCAAGTAAAGCAGTTACTAGATGTTCATGGGGATAGTGAAGTAAGTGAGATAACTGTAACGGGTGCTGATATTAAGAAATATATAGATGGCGATTCTAACTCTCGTATGTTTTCATCTGCAAAAATAACACGAACTGATAAGGGAGAGGGACTTGTCATCAATCAACTTACTCCTGAAAATATTACTGAGGTAACAAATGAAATGTATGCTAATGCATTATTAACTGCTGGAATTGAAGATGCTCAAGTAAATGTAGCTTCTCCTGTAAAAGTAACAGGACATTCTGCATTAACTGGTATCTATAAGGCATATGAAGTAAGTGGTGGCGAAGAATTGAATGGCGAACGTTTGGAAATTGCAAATGAAGAGTTAGGTATTGTTACTGAACTTGCTAAGCAAGAAGGTCTTGATGGTGAAACAGCAAACGAGCTTATTACACAAATAAAAAAACAAATAGCAGAACAAAGTCCAATTACGAAAGAAGAAGTACAGGAGATTGTTGAAGAAGAATTGAATAAAATCAATATCGAATTAAGTGATGAAGATCGCCAGCTACTAATAAATTTGTTTGATAAAATGAGAGCACTTGATATTGATTTTGAGCAAGTGAAAAATCAGTTGGAAGAACTAACTTCTGGAATTTCGAAGAAAATAGAAGAGATTTCAGAGGATGAAGGGTTTTGGCAAAAGATTGTTGACTTCTTTAATGGGTTTATTGAAGCAATACGTTCAGTTTTGAAATAATTAATAACACCCTATCATTATTCAGTAGAAGTGATTTAATAAGTATTTCGTAGTAAGAGAAAACCATTGAAGATATGTTAGTAGTATAATTGTTAGTTATTTATTATCTACTGGTGATTATTGGTTAGTAACTGAAAGAACAAGGTGTAGATTATCTGCTAATCAGGTAATTTGCACCTTTTTATTGTGAAATAGAAATGAACATGGATATTAAAGATCACCAGATTATTGATAAATGCATAAAACACCTGAAAATCATTGGTGCTGATGCAAAAATAAAACAAGTATAAAGGATTTAAGTAAGAAGCTTAAAGATAATTAGAATATCAAATTATAAAATAAATAGTAATCAGAAGGCTTTCCTAAATTTTGAGCGAAACTTTATATTTGAATGGTTTGTTATAGCGGTGACAAGATATCGGTTTCATTATTATAGGAATTTGGGAAAGGGGAGAGAGAATGAGTAGGTTATTAGAGTTGCTGAAAATTAAGTATCCGATTATTCAAGCGCCAATGGCTGGTGGAATGACAACTACATCTCTTGTATCTGCTGTGTCTAATGGAGGAGGTCTTGGTAATATAGGAGCAGGTTATATGACTGCGAATGATTTACGCGTACAGATTCGAGATGTGAAAGCAACAACAGCCAATCCTTTTGGCATTAACCTATTTGTTCCTGAGCATGTTCAATACAACGAATCATTAGCAGATGATTCATTTACATACATGAAGCCGTTTCGTAAGCAGTTGGAGCTTAAGGAAGAAGTTGTTCGGCATTATGATTCAAATTTTGAAGATCAACTACAGGTTATATTAGAGGAAGGAGCTTCGGTTTGTTCGTTTACGTTCGGTTTGCCGAATAAAGGCGTGATTGAAGCACTTCACCAAAATGGAACAGTAGTCATTGGAACTGCAACTACAGTTGTTGAAGCACAAGAGATCGAAAGGCTAGGGTTAGATGCAATTGTTGTACAGGGTAGTGAAGCAGGTGGACATAGAGGGAATTTTCTTCATCAAACAGACCATAGTTTAATTGGATTAATGTCTCTAGTTCCCCAAGTGGCTGACAATGTAACCATTCCTGTGATCGCTGCTGGTGGTATTATGGACGGAAGAGGCGTGAGTGCTGCAATGTGTTTAGGTGCGCAGGGTGCACAGATGGGAACGGCTTTTCTTACATGTACAGAAAGTGGTGCGAACGAGGTTTATAAAAAAGCAGTTTTGGAAGCGAACGAAGATGAACTGATTTTAACAAAAGCATTTTCAGGAAAATTTGCAAGGGGAATCAACAATTATTTTATTGAACAAATGAACTTGTACGATAAGGAACTTCCACCTTATCCGATTCAAAACACGTTAACTAAAGGCTTGAGAAAAGAAGCTGGAAAACAGTCTAATTCTGATTTTATGTCATTATGGTCTGGTCAAAGTCCACGTTTAAGTCGTGCAATATCTGCTCAGCAGCTAATTGAGCAAGTGATGGATGAAATGAATAACATATTAATGTAAAAATGGTTAGGCGAAAATTGAAGATAACAAGCTAAAAAACAGTTATATTCACACGGTAAATCACACAATAAAAGGTCAGAGATTAACCTCCGAGCTTTTATTGTGTAGAATACTTTATCGGAAAATGTATTTTTTAGGAATGCGTTAAAATATCCAGCCGTTAAAAACCATACCTACATTAATAATAAAATGAAAGACTATGGCTGGGTATATGCTATTGGTCTTTAAAACTACAAATGCGTAGAAAAGCCCTCCTAATGAAAAAAGTAAACTCATTATCAAAGGGATTCCTATCGATATATGCAAGAGACCGAATCCAATGCTGGTAGTGAGAACGGCAAAAAAAGTCGAGACATTTCTTTTTAAACTAGATAACATGATCCCTCTCCACATAAACTCTTCTAGGAAAGCGTTTATGATGGAGAAAAATATACCATATATTACAAAGGATGTTGTATAGTTTATACCCTCAAGGAACAACAAAGGTATAAAGATTGTAGTTGAACCAAGTAGTCCGAAAAATAGAAAATAAGATATTTTAATTGAATGAAATGGTAATACTATGCGTTTTCCCCAATCTGGTAATGCTGTATAAAGAAATACTTTTTGCTTGGATATCAACATTGAAAGCAATAGTCCACATATAATAAGTAGAAGTGAACTTCTGTTTAAAATGATTTTCATCTCTTTTGATATGTCCCATTGAGTATAATAATTGGATACCATTTGAAACATTAATAGCCCTAACAAAAAGAATATAAATAAACAAACCGTAGAACGATATTTAGGGGTTAAAATGTAGAAGAAGAGAAAGAACAAGATTGATAACATTCCCCAAATAAACAACCTGTATGAAAAAAGAATAATGCCTGAGAGAAAAAAACTCGATAAAAGTATGAGTAATGTATTTGCCCTAAAGTATAGTATGTATAATCCCTCCATTTATCATCTGTTAATTTGTTTTATGGTATTTACAGTTAACGGAACAATAACATTTTTTCTTAGTTAATCAGTTTAACATAAAGCACCTGTTTCTATTGTTAATTTTTAACATCTGGATTTATAACATTATTTGCATCCTAAATAACAAAGCGAAACAATCTATTGTTATTCTATTAATCAGGGAATGAAAAAAGTAATGCCCTATACATATCAATAGAAAAATCGAGTATAAAATCTTTGCGATTTCATACTCGATTCCCAATGCTAATTCTAATTCCATTGTTTCTCACGTTATCTGAACTACTTAGGAAAATACCCTAACCTTTTTGCTTTGTTACTTCTTCTTTCTTGCTTGTTCAGCCATTTTACGATTTTTCATTTCTATAATATCTTTCTGTCGTTTATATTGTTCTGGATCTGCAAAGAATGCTAGTTCCTTTTGAAGCTTTTTATAACTCTCATAACGTGCTTGAGTTAATTCACCGTTATTAATTGCTTTTTTAACAGCACAATGAGGTTCATTGACATGTTGACAGTCCCGAAAGCGACATTGATTTGCAAGTGATTCAATATCTTGAAAAGCATCGGATAACGAAGAATCTGACGCCCATAATTGCAATTCTCGCATTCCTGGTGTATCTATAATCATACCTTGTTCAAGCAGAATTAAATCACGGGATGTTGTTGTATGGCGACCCTTGTCATCATCTTCACGAATTGTTTGTACTGCTTGGTGTGAATCACCTATAAGAGCGTTGGTTATTGTTGATTTTCCAACACCAGAGGAACCGATTAAAGCAACAGTTTGCCCAGTAGAGAAATATGACTTAAGTTGAGCGATACCTTGCCCAGTTTTACAACTTATTGTATGAATCGGTACACCAAACGCAATGCCTTCCACTTCTGCTAGTTTTAAGGTGAGATCGTCACACAAATCTGCTTTATTAAGCACGATAACAGGGTTTGCGCCGCTCTCCCAAGCGAGTGTTAAATACCGTTCGATTCGACGGGGATTGAAGTCCTTATTAAGTGCTGAAACAAGAAAAACAGTATCAATATTTGCTGCTACGACTTGTTCTTCAGTTGTTTTTCCCGGTATTTTTCGAGAAAAGTGACTTTTTCTCGGTAAAAGATCGTGGATAACAACAGCCTCATTATGGTTGCCCTTAACGATTACCCAATCACCTACAGCTGGTATTTCACTACGCTCAGTTACGTTGTAATAAAATTTACCTGACAACTTAGCGACTGATTCGCCATGTACAGAATATATTTTATAAAGATCTGTCCCTTGCCCGACAATTCTTGCAACGTAAAATGTTTCATCAGTATTTTTAAGCTCAAATGCTTTGTTATAAGTTTCTGACCATCCAAGTTTATTAAGATTCAATTCTGATTCCTCCTGAAATTATAGTAGGTGGAGGAACCCTCATTTTAGAAAGATTAAGTTAAGAGCGAGAATTCCTCCAATTATTTACGGTAAGAATTTGCATTGCAATCATATCCCACACTCCTTTAATAATGTTACTTTTAGTTTAGCTGTTATAGCGGTGGATCGCAATTGAAAGTATTTGTAAGCAGAAGGGATGTTATAATAGAATATATATAAGAATCTAGAAAATGGAGCGATGTGAATGAAGAAAATTGTATTGCTTATTTTAATCGGATTAGCTATCGTCTCAATCGTTGCATTCTTTGTTGGAAATTATCAAGTAGCGTTTGGGATTGGCTTCGTCCTACTTTGTGGATTGCTTGGAATAGGAAATTTTTATCAATTTGAAACGCGTGATTATTTGCATCGTGAATATGATCATAAACGATATGTAGAGCGGTTTAAATCAAAATAAGGATAGGAAAAAAGCTAGATTTAACTGGCTTTTTCCTATCCTTATTATTTTTTCTGGTACATACTTAGTCCAGTTGCAAATGTAAGTAACAGAATTCCGAATAACGTTTGTGTAGACCAAACAATACGTGGATCGAATAATTGAAAGAAGAATGTGAAGATAGGAATGAGACATATGCTCATCATTACAACAAACGGGTCACAGAATTGGATACCAATTTGCATTAGGTAGAGCGGTAGAATAACGCCTGCAATACTTGCGATTAAAATCCATTCCCAGTGATTAATAAGTACGTTTGGTAAGGACTTACTAGCAAATAAAGCTGAGAAGATAATGATTGCATAAAAGCGATGAGCCATTATTTTTTCAGCATGCCAACCTTGATTACTTAACCGTTTTGAGTAAATTGTCGCAAACACAGCTCCGATGCTACATGAGAGTGCTGCGCTAATTCCTTTGAATAAAGTATCTCCTGGTATAACCCCAAGGCCAGATTGACCATTGATTGTTGTCCAATATAAAAAAAGACTACCTGTTAAAACACCAGCACTTATGAAATAATCCTTAACAGATGCCTTCCTCGAAGGATAGAGCCAAGTTGAGAAGACGAGCAGAAAGAATGGTGCTAAACCCATTTCAATTGCACTTACAACTGCTGGTTCAATGTATTTTAGTGCGAAATAGAAGCTCACAAATGCTACTACTGTACTTATATTTAAGAGTACTATATCTCGATATGAAGTTTTACTGTTCTTGCTAGTATCTTTTTTTAGATAGTGAATGGTCTGGAACATAATCATACATAACAGAAAGCTAATAAATGTAAATGTGATTGGGTTTATGGTCTGAACTTGTTTTGCATAGAAAACTTGGTTGGCACTTGTTAACAACGCAGATATCGTTAATAGTAGAAGACTGTATAAGTAAGTGTTTTGTATTGGTGCTTTTGTTTTTAACGCCATATTGGTCCCCATAAAAAACAACCTTTCTAAAAGTTTGAATTTTTAGAATTATAACATGAGAGATAAGGTGTTTACATAGAAAAAAACGTGGAATCTCATTTGATTCTACGTTTTTTTCGGAATATTGTTTTTTAAGATCTATAAAAAGGGATTTCGAATAGACACATGACAAAAACATCAATTTGAAAGAGGGTTGCTTACTTTAACATATGAATACTCATGTGCTTCACCTAGCATACGCATTGTCGTAACGGCTTTGTAATCAATTTCTTTGTTAAAAAAAATGTTTCGATCTTCATTTATTGATTGTACATCGGCACCATTATGTTGAAGGTTTTCGAAGGTCATATCAATTTGTTTTTTTACGATATTCCATAGAAATTGCTCATCTATATCACGTAATTCTTTAGTTAGTTGAAGAATGAGTTCCCCTATGTGGTTTTGAACAACAGAGTAGAAAACTTTGTTGCGTACTGATTTTAAGCTGTCTGTTAAAATGCGAGATTTGGCATGAAATTTAGTTAGATCAAATCCAGCTTTTGATAATCGTTCTTTATCAACACGAATTCCCTCCCAATCTCTAATTAATATTTTTGTAGGAGTTCCATCTTGATGAAAGACTGGGACAGTGTTTTGAAGGTGTCCTTCTAATCCTATTCCGTATTTAACGAGTAAAGGGATTACTCCTGAAATGATATTTTGTACATATTTCTGTAAAAATGAATGAACAGCATCTTTTAAACAATCAATTTCGTAAGTTTGCTTATACTGGCAAATAAGTTGTACGAGTAAAGTTGATTCATTAGTTGTATTCGTTGAAAGTAACGCAGAACCAACAATAGGAATTTCATTCTCCTCAATGTAGTGATAGAGGTTCTCACGAATGACACACGCCAAATTCTCACTTCGTTCTGTCCTTAATGGTTCATTATCTGATTCTTTTAAGAAATGAAGTCCGCCAAGTTCGACAATAGGTATAAACGTACGCTCATTTATTAGGAGATCAGTTTTTGTAATGGATGTCAAAATCTCACTCATTAATGGGCCATTATGAATGGTTTGCTCAGATAATGTTCGAACTTCTCCTGTCAAATGCACGTTTGTTGTAAGTTTATAGTGTGGTTTAAGTCCTTCAATTACTTTTGGAAAGAGCGTTCGAAAAGACATACCTGCATAATAAGCAGAATTGTTGTAAGGAACATCAATTAACAAAAACTTATCCAATTCTGCAGCGTACATAGTTGGTATGACTTTTTCCATCTGCCACGGATGAATTGGCAAGATGAAATAGTCTTCAGTTTGCTTGTTATGTTTGATAAGTGTTTCTTGAAATGTAGCTTTCAAAGAAGGTTCATATGAAAAAAGCATTTTATTCCAATCATTATTTAGAGTAGCAACGCTCACTAAGGAGTGATGGATCGCTATGAATGCTAAGTGAATAGAGTTTTGGAATTCGGCAGAATATTGATAATTTTCACTTGGAGATAATCCTTTTTTCAATTTTGCACCTGGATGACAAGGGTGTCCCTCAATAACGGATTGTTCAGTGAATGCATAGGCATGTGAATGAGATGTAAGCTCATTAAACATAAAGTTTTGTTGCTTATTTTCATAATGAGCATAAGCAAATGTAAGGTTCGCAGAGCTATTTGTTAGATCATGTTTGAATACATCAATCGCTTCTTGATCACCTTCCCAACCTTCCTT